>CALVJF010000131.1 GCA_944331885.1 uncultured Bacilli bacterium | reverse complement strand
TAACTCATAAGATTGGTGAAACTCATGATGGAGAATCTCAAATGGACTGGATGGATCAAGAAAAAGAAAGAGGTATTACTATTACTAGTGCAGCAACAACTGCTCATTGGAAAGGATATCGTTTAAATATTATAGATACTCCAGGACACGTAGACTTTACTATTGAAGTTCAAAGATCTTTGAGAGTATTAGATGGTGCGGTAGCTTTAATCGATGCTCAAGCTGGTGTTGAACCACAAACTGAAACTGTTTGGCGTCAAGCTAATGAGTATAAAGTTCCAAGAATGATTTGTGCTAATAAAATGGGGAAAATGGGAGCTGATTTTTACTATAGTTTAGGAACTATTGAAAATCGTTTAGGTGCTAAAGCTGCTCCAATTGAATTGCCTATAGGTGCAGAATCGGAATTTAGAGGAGTAGTAAATCTTGTTACATTAAAAGCCTATGAATTTGATGGCTCTGAACATGAAAATGCTACTGAAATTCCTATTCCTGATGATATGAAGGAATTAGTTGAAAAATATCGTACAATGCTTATTGAAGCTGTTGCTGATTATGATGAAGAATTTATGATGAAATATTTAGAGGGTGGAGAATTTACTGAAGAAGAATTTAAAGCAGCTATTAGAAAAGCTACATTATCTGTAGAATTCTTCCCAGTATTATGTGCTGATGCATTAAGTAATAAAGGTATTAAGCCTTTACTAGATGCAATTATTGATTATATGCCAAGTCCTTTAGATATCGAAGCTATTGAATGCGTTGATGAAAATGGTAACGATGTTTTGCGTCATCCAAGTGATGATGAACCATTTACGGCTTTAGCATTTAAGATTATGACAGATCCATTTGTTGGTCGTCTATCTTTCTTTAGAGTTTACTCTGGTAAACTAGAAAGTGGTTCTTATGTAAAGAACTCAACTAAGGGCGTTAAAGAAAGAATCGGTCGTATCTTACAAATGCATGCAAATCAAAGAAAAGAAATTTCTGATGTTTATTGTGGAGAAATTGCTGCAGCTGTTGGTTTAAAAAATACTACTACAGCAGATACATTATGTGCTGAAAAAAATCCAGTAATAATGAAAGGTATGGAATTCCCAGAACCTGTTATTGATTTAGCAATTGAACCAAAGAGTAAAAATGATCAAGATAAGATGGCACTTGCTTTACAAAAACTTGCTGAAGAAGATCCAACATTTAGAACTAAAACTGATCACGAAACTGGTCAAACAGTTATAAGTGGTATGGGTGAACTTCACTTAGACGTTATCGTTGATCGTATGAGAAGAGAGTTCAATGTAGAAGCAAATATTGGTAAACCACAAGTTGCTTATCGTGAAACATTAACTCAAGCAGGAGAATGTGAAGGTAAGTATATTAAACAATCTGGTGGTCGTGGACAATATGGTCATGTATGGATTAAATTTGAACCAAATCATGACAAAGGTTATGAATTCGTTGATGCTATTGTCGGTGGGGTAGTTCCTCGTGAATATATTCCTGTAACTGATAAAGGATTACAAGAAGCAATGGCTGGTGGTATTTTAGCTGGATATCCTATGGTAGATGTTAAAGCTACATTATTTGATGGTTCTTATCATGATGTCGATTCATCAGAAATGGCATTTAAGATTGCTGCTTCAATGGCTTTAAAAGAAGCTAAAAATAAATGTAAACCTGTTCTTCTAGAACCAATTATGAAAGTAGAGGTAGTTGTTCCAGAAGAATATATGGGAAATGTTATGGGAGATTTGACTAGTCGTCGTGGACGTCCACTTGGTCAAGAATCTCGTGGAAATGCTTTACAAATTAGTGCGATGGTTCCGCTATCTGAAATGTTTGGATATGCAACAACACTTCGTTCTAATTCGCAAGGACGTGGAACATTTACAATGACAATGGATCATTATGAAGAAGTTCCTAAATCTATCGCTGAAGAAATAATAAAGAAAAACAGCGTTAATTAAAAATAATACTTGAAATTAATTCAAGCATTAGATAAAATAGTTATGTATATAAAAAAGGAGGAAAAAGAAAATGGCAAAAGAAAAATTTGACCGTTCTAAGCCACATGTTAATATTGGTACTATTGGACACGTTGACCATGGTAAAACAACATTAACTGCTGCTATTACAAAATATTTTGGTACTTTTGTAGATTATGCTGATATCGATAAAGCACCAGAAGAAAGAGAAAGAGGTATTACAATTAATACTGCTCACGTTGAGTATGAGACTGCAACTCGTCACTATGCTCACGTTGATTGCCCAGGACATGCCGATTATGTTAAAAACATGATTACTGGTGCTGCACAAATGGATGGAGCTATCCTAGTTGTGTCTGCTGCAGATGGTCCTATGCCTCAAACAAGAGAACATATTCTATTATCTCGTCAAGTAGGTGTTCCTAAGATCGTTGTTTACATGAATAAATGTGATCAAGTTGATGATCCAGAATTACTTGATTTAGTAGAAATGGAAATTAGGGAATTATTAGGAGAATATGAATTTGATGCAGATTGTCCTATTATTAGAGGTTCTGCTCTTAAGGCTCTTGAAGGAGATGAAGCTGCTGCTCAATCAATTAGAGATTTAATGGCTGCTGTAGATAGTTATATCGATGTTCCTGAAAGAGATACAGATAAACCATTCTTAATGAGTATTGAAGACGTATTTACTATTTCTGGACGTGGTACTGTTGTTACTGGACGTGTAGAACGTGGTGAATTAAAATTAAATGATGAAGTTGAAATTGTTGGTTTAAAACCTACTAAGAAGACTGTTGTTACTGGTATTGAAATGTTTAGAAAACAACTTGATTCAGCTGTTGCTGGAGATAATGCTGGTGCATTATTACGTGGTATTGCTCGTGATGAAG
>CALVJF010000130.1 GCA_944331885.1 uncultured Bacilli bacterium | reverse complement strand
AAAAAAAATTTTTTAACTAATAAAAAAAAAATATTAATTTGTTATGATTTTATTATAGAGGAGGAAACAAAAATGGAAAGAAAAAATGTAGTATTTTTGACTATAGTAGCTGTAGCAACATTATTAACTGCTGTAGTTGGTGCAACATTCGCTTACTACACTATGACAGTTGGAGGTAATGGTAATACAACAAATAATAAAACTGAAGTTACTACTGCAGTAATTGCTGGTGTAGAATACGAGGGAACATCTGTAGCGACAGCTGATAATGCTTATCCTGGATGGAAAGGCGTTCAAGTGTTTACTATTAAATTACCAGAAGGTACACCAGAAAATGCAAAAGGTAAATATATTATTAAATTAACTCCAAATGTTCCTAGCCAGTTCGGTGAAGATGTCACTTATGAACTTTATAAAACAACAAGCCCAAGCACAGATAATGTTACTAGACAAGAAGGCACAATAACAAATAGTGGAAATCAAGTTTCTCAAGAAGATACTTTAGTATTTAACGGATTTACTGAAACTACTAGTGCCATTAAAACTGGTATATTGACTGGTTCTTCTCCAATTGAACTCGAGACTGTTCCTTACACTGGAGAATTACAAGAAACTACATATTATTTAGTTTACAAGTATGCTAATACAGAAACTGATCAAAGTACTGCCATGGGTCAAACTTTTACTGCAACAGTAAACGTTGAGTTAGCAGTTGAAGAATAAAAAAAGAAATGCGATTAGCATTTCTTTTTTATTTACTATTTATTATTGTCTTTTTACTCAAATTAAATTATAATAACTATTAGAATAAAGGGGTAAAAAAATGAGCAATAATAAATCTAAAAACATATTTTTTCAATCCTTTAAAATAATTTCAAATATTATTTCTTGGGTATTATTAATTTTGCTAGTAATTATTGCTGGATTTTTAGTGTATTATTTTTTAAGCACTAACGCTTGCAAAAATAGAGAAGATTATTGTGAACCAAAGATTACTTTATATACAATTATTAGCCCAAGTATGACGCCGACCATAAAAGTATACGACGTTGTCGTTAATATTGACCCTAAAAGTGAAGCGGAAATAAATGTTGGAGATATTATAACTTTTCATTCAACAAGCAAACTTTATTCTAGCCGAATTGTAACTCACCGCGTAATTGAAAAAAGAATTAATGAAAACGGAATAACTGAATTTAAAACACAGGGAGATAATAACTTAAGTCCTGATGATACATATGTTCCTTATGAAAATGTAGTTGGAAAAGTAATCTTTAAAATTCCCCAACTAGGACGTATTCAATTTTTATTAACTAGTACAGGTGGCTGGCTTTTCTTAATTATTATTCCAGCACTTTTACTAATTCTTTATGATATTATTAAATTATTTAAATTATTTGACGCTCGAAAAAGAGTAGATGCTACAATTAATTTAGAGAAAAAACAGCAACTAGAGGAAAAAGAATCATTAGAAATAATAAGAAATTATTTAAAGAAAAAATATATATCAAGTTTGAAATACCAAAAATCAACTAATGAACCCACTAATATCTTTATCGATAATAAAAAGAAACTTATTGTAAATAATAAGCATTTAGATATTGATAAGCAAATTAAAGTAATTGCAACACTCAATGAAGATTCGCAAATAACTAAAAAGAAAGTCATTCAAAATAAACAATTTAAGGGAATAAAAATAAAAAAAGAGATACTACCAAGCGAAATAGATTTACCAGAATTAGAAGAAATGCCCAAAAAAGTAATCTCTCAAGAAATTGCTAAAAAATAGATTTTATAAAAAATTTATGATAAAATATAAATAATAAAGTTGGTGAAAATATGAATAGGGAAGAACAAAATAATATTGACATATTAAAACAAACAAATAATGATTTAAAAAAGAAAAGAAAAATAGCTATTTTTATTCTATTATTAATAATTATCTTACTATTGATTGGAATTAAAACAATCTATAAAACAGAAAATAAAAAGTTAAATATAGATTTAAATAGTGACGGAATATGTGATTTAAATTGTGATGTAGATAATGACGGAAAAGCCGACACAAATATTGATACAAATAATGATGGCAAACCAGATATAAATATTGATATCAATAATGATGGTAAGCCCGATATCAACATCGACACAGATAATGATAATAAACCAGATAAGAATCTAATGAACCAAGATACGAATAATGATGGCAAGTGTGATTTAAACTGTGATACTGATGAGGATGGATTTCCAGACATAAACATAGATATAAACGGTGATGGTCAACCAAATTTAAATATTGATACCAATAATGATGGCAAACCAGATATTAATATTGATATTAATAATGATGGTAAGCCAAACATTAACATTGACATTGATAATGATGGAATTCCAGATCATAATATTGATACCGACGGCGATAACAAAGCTGATAAAAATTTAATTAATCAGGATACAGATGGCGACGGAAAATGTGATTTAAACTGTGATACCAATAATGACGGCTTCCCAGACATAAATGTTGATACAACAGGAGATGGCAATCCAAATTTAAACATTGACACTGACAACGATGGCAAAGCCGATTTAAATATAGATACGACAGGCGATGGCAAACCAGATATAAACATTGATACTGATGGTGATGGTAAGCCGAATATGAATATTGATACCGATGGTGATGAAAAGCCAAATATTAACATTGACCTTGATAACGATGGCAAAGCAGACGTTAACATTGATGCAGATGGTGATGGTCAAGCCGATGAAAATATAATCAATCAAGACACAAATGGTGATGGGAAATGTGATCTTAACTGCGATACTAATAATGATGGCAAACCAGATATTAATATCGATAAAACAGGTGATGGTCAACCTAATTTAAATGTTGATACCGATGGTGATGGTAAAGCAGACATTAATATTGACAATGATAACGATGGTAAACCAAATCTAAATATTGATACCGACGGTGATGGCAAAGCAGACGTTAATGTTGATATAGATGGTGATGGCAAGCCAGACCTAAATATTGATATTGATAATGATGGCAAAGCCGAGGTCAACATTGACTCGACAGGCAATGGCCAACCAGATAAAAATATAATTAATCAAGACACGGATGGCGATGGGAAATGTGATCTCAACTGCGATACTGATAATGATGGACTACCAAATATCAACATTGATACAACCGGTAATGGTAAACCTAATCTTAACGTTGATACTGACAACGATGGCAAACCAAATATCAATATCGATACAACAGGCAATGGCAAACCTAATTTAAATGTAGATACTGATGATGATGGTGAGCCTGATATAAATATTGACACAACAGGTGAAGGCAAACCATCTATAAATATAGATATAGATAATGATGGCAAACCAGACATTAATATCGATACTACTGGTAGTGGCCAACCAGATAAAAATTTAATAAACCAGGATACTAATGGTGACGGCAAGTGTGATCTCAACTGTGATACTAATAATGATGGAATACCAGATTTAAATGTTGATACAAACGGCGATGACAAACCTAATATTAACATTGACACTAATGGTGATGGCAAGCCGGATATCAATATTGACACCAATGGTGATGCCAAACCCGATATCAACATCGATACAAATAAAGATAATAAACCAGATATAAATATTGATACAACCGGTAATGGTAAACCAAACATAAATATAGACACAGATGGTGATGGCAAGCCTGATCTCAATATTGATACAGATGGAGATAATAAAGCTGATGTTAACGTCGATTCAAGCGGCAATGGTAAGCCAAATGTAAATATCGATACCGATGGTGATGGCAAGCCAGACCTAAATGTTGATACTAATGGCGATGGTAAGGCAGATATAAATATTGACACTAATGGCGACGGTAAACCAGATATTAATATTGATACCGATGATGATCAAAAACCAGACAAAGGAAATATTAATATCGATACCGATGG
>CALVJF010000129.1 GCA_944331885.1 uncultured Bacilli bacterium | reverse complement strand
GCTGTTGTACTTTCATATTCAGTAGCAACTTTTGGTGTATTATCATCTAGTACTGCTTTAATTAAATCATGACTTAAAGTTGTACTATTTAATACCTCCATATTAATACTAAAACTTGCATAAGTATCACAAGTATTTGTAATTGTAAATTCATAAGGAGTTGTCTTCATTCCATCTTCATCCAACATTGGATAGGAATTAGTTAAATTGATAGACGTATTTTCTACTTCCGTAAATGAAGTTGAAAAACATCCCGAACTAACTATATTATCATTAGTTTGTGTATGACTCATCATCCAATAAGCATAAGAAGAGCCAAGTAACAAAGCAATAGATAATAAAATACCTAAAAAGACCAATAAATATTTCTTGTTCATCATCTAACCTCTATTCTTATTAATAATTTTAACATTATTATTTTATAAATACAACAACGAAAAAAATTTACTTATATAATTGTAGCACTACAAATCTAGAACTAATAAAAGGTTTATTTTTACTTTCTTTTTAGTTTTTAATTAAATATAATACATATGTGAATCATCATTGCCAAGTAGGGCTCTTTTATTACATAAAAAAACCGCACCCTATGGTGCGGACAAGATTTCAATTTAAAAACGAACATTAAATAATTATTCAAGTTTGTTACATTTAACAATTAAATTCAAATCTAAAATATCCATTATTGTCCCTTATCGCTCCTCCAGTAGCTCTAAGGGACGATAAGTTTCTACTTAATATTTTATATATCCCTTAATTCAATGTATATGGATTTTGGGGAGTACCTTCCCCTCCGGTGAAGGTTAGGGCTGAAGTCCCTGACTTCAGATAAAAAACTGCCCGAACGCCGTAGCTGTCCGACGGAAAGAAGTCTTCCAGGTTGCCATGGTCGCTCACGCGGTGAATGATCGACGAACTATATCTATTCATCATCCAATAATAATTTGATGCAGTTGAATTTTCAATTGTTGCTACATCCACGAATGTTTTAGAACTTCCCATATCGATATCGTTGCCACTAAACATTTCGCCAACTGTTGGCAAGCCAACGTTAGCCGAAATCGTTGTTGCCGCTGGCACTGTATAACTATTGCCATCTTCATACATTCCGACACCAAAACTGCCAGTTGTGATATACGCGCCATCTATATTACCAATAAATGGATTTAAGACATTTGTGTATACTGTATCATTTGTTGTGATGTTGTCACTGGCACTGTCTGCCCACGCACTTGTCGTTGGCAATAAACCATTTAGAACTACTTTGATGCCGTTTGCACTCTTGCTGACAACTCGCATTGTACATAGTTTGTCACTACCACAAGCGTTATCACTACCTTTATATGGTACATTGATATATTCTCCTACTTGAATATCACTTGTATTTGTGGCTTTAGTTGAGGTACGATAGTTGTTCGCGAGAGTACCATCACCGCCGGTGATGGTTAGGTCGGAAATCTTGATAACTGCCCGAGCGCCGAGGCCGGAGCTGTTCGACGGATTGATGACGTCCAGGATGCCATTGTATCTCACGTAGCGAATGCTCGACGAACTATAACGATTGCCTAACAACCAAAAGTCTTTAATATCTAAGAACGAATCACTACTGCCTGCTATTTCGTATTGAGTTTCGTCTAACAAACCGACTTTTTTAGTTGTTGTAAATTCACTAACGTTACTATAAATACCGATATTAAATGTCGAATTTTGAATAGTTGCTTGGACACTACTATCTAAACTATTATAAAAATAAGTATTGAGCCATTGATTAATATAACTAGAGTCATAAGCACTTGCACTTGTCCATACCGCACTGGCCGGTTGTATTGCAGTTAATGGTTGTTGCGTAATTAAAGTTATTGTTTTAGCACTATCATCAAACTCTAAAACACGCCATTGATGTCCTCCATACCATAAGAAGTTATTAGCTACTTGTTCATTTGTTCCTGTATAGTAATATAAATTCGGATTACTCACATCTTTAACTAAACCAGTACTAGCTCCATCTTGGTATTGAGCAAGTAATAGTTCAGTTAATGTTGGCATTTTTTTAAAACTAACTGTACATTTATCTGGGCCTTTAGCTGTTAATGTTAATTGCCAAGTATCAGCATTCCAAGTACCAGTTGATCCATTATCACATTCTACTTTTTCATAAGCATAACCAGTTCCTTTAGCAGGAAATTCACTTTGGGCTACACCTTCTACTAACACGGATAATTTTATGTCACCAGTAGAAAATTCCCCCACTTGTGATTTTATAAAAGTATGATATTCTGGTTGAATACTAAATATGGCATAACTAGATCCGATGGTTATCATTACTACTAAAACTAATAAAGTGGTAATTAATTGTTTTTTAGTATATTTACGATTTGATTTTTTTAATTCTTTATCGGGATTAAAAGGTTTAAGACGCATAAAGTACAACTCCTTTTATTATTAATTTTAATATATATGAAAATAAATAAATTTTCAATATGTAAAGTCTTTTTTTATCCTTCAAAGAATAAATCTTCGGATTCTTTCATTTCTTTTGGTAGGGCAATATCCATGTATTTAAGTATAGTGGGTGCAACCATAGTTAAATCACCATTAACT
>CALVJF010000128.1 GCA_944331885.1 uncultured Bacilli bacterium | reverse complement strand
ATATACTTAATACGTTTTATGATTATATGATTAACAGTAAGTTTAAAGTTAAAACTAATAAATTAATTAATTTATTCAATAAGCATCCTTATTTATTTAGTTTTGGTGTATTATTCTTAGTTTATAGTATATATTTAATTATATTTTATCCAGGGATAATTAATTATGATAATGCTAATCAAATTAAAGAAGTTTTAGGGATGCATACAAGGTATTTGGATAGTATAGTGGTAATAAACGAAGATATAACCCTTACTAACTTTAATCCCATTTTACATACACTGCTTTTGGGTAATTTATTTAAAATTGGTGTTAATATTGGGAATGTTAATTTAGGACTTTTCTTATATTCTTTTTTACAAATGATTGCTGTTGTTGGCATACTTAGTTACGCGCTTAAATTTTTGCATGATGAAGGAGTAAAATCTAAATATCTTTTGGGAATATTACTTATTTATGTAATTGTTCCTTATTTTCCACTGTATGCTATAACTGCTGTTAAAGATACCTTTTTTACAATGTTTGTTTTACTATATATAATTAAATTATATCAATTTATTAAATATGATTTTAAATTTAAAGATTATTTAATATTTATAATAACTATGCTATTAGTTATTCTATTTAGAAATAATGGTATATATCTTGTAATGCTTAGTTTGCCATTTACTTTAATTATTAAAAGAGGCATTCGAAAACAAATAGTAATTTTGTGTATTTTAGTTCTTGGCTTTAATTATAGTTATGGTAAAGTCTTAAATATTTTAGAGATTCCAAATACAAGTATTAGAGAGATGCTATCAATTCCTTTTCAGCAAACAGCTAGATATGTTAAATATCATAGTGCCGATGTAACTGAAAAGGAAAAAAAGAATATTGATAAAATTCTTAATTATGATACTTTGGCTGAAAGATATAATCCAATTTTATCTGATAAAGTTAAAAATGAGTATAATAAATATGCTACAAACGATGACTTAAAGAATTATTTTGAATCATGGCTAAATATGTTATTTAAGCATCCGATGACTTATATTAATGCAACTGTTAGTAATGTATACGGTTATTTTTATCCCGATACTTATAGATGGTATGTTTATAATACTTTAAACGAAAAGTTACCAGAAGCTGGATTTGATTATCATTTTATTGATACTTTTGAAATAGCTCGCGATTTAATTAGTGGATACTCTTCAGTATTAAGAGATATTCCAATAGTTAAACTTATTGTAAATTGTGGTTTTTATACATGGTGTTATTTATTTTTAATGGTAGTGTTAATTATGCAAAAAAAATCTAAATACATAATTTTGCTTGCCCCAGCCTTTTCTTTAGTTTTAATGAATGTTGCTGGGCCAGCTAATACTTATTTTAGATATGTTTTACCATATGCCACAGCGTTATTTACAATTGTGCCTTTAGTTTTATTAGAAGTAAATAAAAATTTTAGAATTAAAAAATAAATAATATTTAATGGAAGCAATACAATGCTTCTTTTTTAATTAAATATTATTTATTAATCAGTTTCTGAAAATAGTTTTTCTTGCATTAACTCAGGCCTATCTAGATACATTTTATATAATTGATATATTTCTGTATCTTGATAATTTATTTTAGTAAAATCATTATTTAAATCAATAATTTCACCATTTACATAAGAAATTAAAATTGGGGAATGGGTAGCAATTATAAATTGAGATCCTTTTTTAACTAAATCATTAATTAAACAAAGTAAGCTTAGTTGTCGCGAAGGCGATAAAGCAGCTTCGGGCTCATCTAAAATATAAAGACCATGATCACTAAAACGATTTTGAACTAATTTTAAAAATGATTCACCATGCGAACATTGATGAAGATTTCCACCATAAGAACTATATAAAGGTCCTTGCCCGCCTTCTTCACTAATGTGAACAATTTCGGTAGCAACATTGTAAAAGCTTTCAGCACGAAGAAAGAATTTAGTTTTAGGTAATGAAAAAGTTGAAATTGTTAAGTAATTGGCTAAGGAAGAGTGCGTATCTTTGGTTTTAAACATAAAATTTTGAGTTCCACCTTCGGGGTTTAAACCTAGAGCTATAGCTAAAGCTTCAATAAATGTCGATTTCCCTACCCCGTTTTCACCAATCAAAAAGGTTACTGGGGAGCTTAATTTTAATTCTCGAAAATTTTTGATAATTGGAATATTAAAAGGATATTTGTTAAAGTCTACTACATTTTGATAATCAAATGTGATTTTTTTTACAAATAAGTTATCATTCATAATAACACTTCCTTTCTAGTGCAATGTATTTTTAATTATTTGACGGATTTCTGGTAATCTTTTACTTAAAAAATCTGGATGATCTTTAAGCCATTTTTTATTTAATGGTGAAGGATGCGGGAGAACTAAAGTTAATTTATTGTTTAAATAATTATTATTGAAGATTAGATCTTCGTATTTTTGATTAGGGAAAAAGGTTTTGGCTGCTTTAGAACCAATTATTATATATATTTTATTATTTACCAGTTCTAATTCTTTTTT
>CALVJF010000127.1 GCA_944331885.1 uncultured Bacilli bacterium | reverse complement strand
TAGAAGTGGTTATCAATATATTAAAATAGAAGATATTTGGAATTACTTAAAAGAAGTTAAATGGAAAAAGGCTAAAAATTTATCATTATACGAAATGGTAAGCGATGTTTTAAATGTTGATGATTTATTAATTGATGATTATTTAAAACAAAAGTTAAATTTAAGAAATAGAGAAATATATTTTAAAGAAGAGTGATAGTATGAAAGTAACAAAAATAAGTAAATATGAACAATTAGAAGATAAATTAAAAACGTATATTAAAAATGAAGATGAGATAAATGAAATTAAAAAAGCATATGAATTTGCTAGTATTAAACATTTTGGTCAAAAACGTAATAGTGGTGATGATTATATTATTCATCCTTTAAATGTTTCTTATATATTAAGTGAAATTCATGCTGATAGTAAAACTATCGAAGCAGCACTACTTCATGATACTATTGAAGATTGTGATGTAACTAAAGAAGAAATAGAAAATTTATTTGGAGAAGAAGTTGCTAAATTAGTTGAAAGTATTACTAAAATAAATAAATTAAATTTTAGTGGAGATACTGAAGCATTAATTGCTAATCAAAGAAAAATATTAGTTGGTATGACAGAAGATGTTAGAGTAATTATTTTAAAATTAGCAGATCGTCTTCATAATATGCGTACATTATGGGCGTTATCAGAAAAAAGACAAAAAGCTAACGCTAAAGAAACGTTAGATATATTTACTCCTATAGCTCATAGATTGGGTATTAATACAATAAAATCTGAATTGGAAGATTTATCTTTAAGATATTTAAAACCAGATGCTTATTATCAAATTGTAGAAAAATTAAATAAAACTAAAGTAGAGCGAGATAATTATATTGTTGAAATGATGGATAGTGTTTCTAAATTATTAAATGAGCACAACATCAAACATGAAATAAAAGGTAGAAGTAAAAGTATCTATAGTATTTATAAAAAGTTAGATAAAGGTAAGTCATTTAATGAAATTTATGATTTACTAGCTTTAAGAGTCTTTGTTGATACAGAAGCAGAATGTTATCAAGTTTTAGGGCTTATTCATTCTAAATTTAGACCAATTCCTAAAAGATTTAAAGATTATGTAGCTATGCCTAAAACAAATATGTATCAATCACTTCATACAACTGTATTTGGTATTGATGGACAGTTATTTGAAATTCAAATAAGAACTTATGAAATGGATAAAGTAGCTGAATGTGGTATTGCTTCTCACTGGTCATATAAAGAAGGTAAATCTAATATGCAAAGTGAGATGGAACAAAAATTACAATTTTTTAGAGTTATTATGGAACTTAAAAATGAAGAAAGTGAAGAACATTTTGTTGATTCAGTAAAAGAGGATGTTTTAAAAGATACAATATATGTATTTACACCTATGGGAGATGTTATAGAATTACCAAATGGTTCAACACCAATTGATTTTGCTTATCGTGTTCATTCTAAAGTAGGAGATACAACAGTTGGAGCCATTGTAAATAATAATATAGTACCACTTGATTATAAATTAAAAGATAATGATATTGTAAAAATAAATACTAATAAGAATTCCACTCCTAGTCAAGAATGGTTAAATATAGTAAAAACATCACAAGCAAAAAACAAAATAAAGGCATTCTTTAATAAAACTTCTAAAGAAGATAATTATAATAAAGGTGAAGATTTATTAAATAAAGAATTAAGAAAAAGAAAAATGTCTAATGCAATATTTATGGATAATATTGATAAGGTATTAGAAGAGTTAAAATGTGCAGATATTAATGAACTTTATATAAACATAGGAAGTAATAAATATACTGCTACACAAGTTGTTAATATTGTAACTGATGAAAATATAACTAAAGAAGAAATTATTTTGAATAAAACTAAAGATAAAGAAGTAATATTACCAACTTTAAAAAATGATATTATGGTAGAAGGAATTGATGATATTAAAGTAAATATTGCTTCTTGTTGTAAACCAATTAAAGGGGATAGAATAGTAGGATATATTACTAAGGGAAATGGTATAACAGTTCATCGTATGGTATGTCCAAATGTAAGTGATTTAAATGAACGATTAATTGATGTTAAATGGAATGATACTAATAAAAAATATCCAACTAGTTTATTAATTAAATCTTTGGATAATAATATATTAATGAATATAGTAGCTAAAACATCAAATACTGATATAACTATTCAAAGTATTAAATCTTTATCAAGTGGTAATGATTATATTTATCAAATTACTGTTTTAGTTGAAAATAAAGAAAGATTAGTAAAATATATGAATGACTTAAATATGATACCTAATGTTTTATCAGTAGAAAGGTTAATAAAATGAAATTAGTAGTTCAAAGAAGTAAAAAATCTAAAGTATTAGTTGATAATAAAATAGTTGGTAAAATAGATAAAGGATTAGTTGTTTTAGTGGGATTTACTCATACTGATACTATTGAAGATATAAAAAAATTAACTAAAAAATTAGTTAATTTAAGGATTTTTGATGATGAAAATCATATTATGAATAAATCAATATTAGATATAAAAGGAGAAATTTTATATGTTTAACAATTTACTTTATATGCTAATTGTAAAAAGAGAAATAGAA
>CALVJF010000126.1 GCA_944331885.1 uncultured Bacilli bacterium | reverse complement strand
TATGATTTTTTGATTTTTAAAACCTTCGCAAACCCTTATTTTATAAGCTATTTACCACAGCAATTCTTATACTTTTTACCCGAACCACATGGACATGGATCGTTACGGCCAATTTTTTTTGAAGTTTTAGGAGTACTCTTTAATTTTTCTTTTCCATCTTGAGCTTTTCCTACAATAGTTTGTTTTCTTTCTGTATTTTGAGTAATCTCCGCTTTAAGTAAGTATAACGAAATTTTTGAATCAATATTGTTAAGTAAGTTATCAAACATTTCGTATCCTTCCATCGTATAGGCTTGTAATGGATTAGTTTGGGCGTATCCTCTTAGTCCTATTCCATCACGTAAATGTTCCATACTACTTATATGTTCAATCCAAGCAGAGTCAATAACTCTTAAGGCAATTGCTTTTTCAAACTCGTTACGAATTTCGTCTGGAACCGATTTCATTTTTTCTTCGTAGTTGTTAATAACTTTTTCTGTTAAAATATTAATTATTTCATCTTCATCTTTAATATTTAAAATATCTTCTAATTTTAAATTGGATTTTTTTATTAAATTAGTATTAATATATTCAACAATTTCGCTTTTATCATTTTCAGTTAAGTAACCTTCTGGTTCTATATGACTATCTACTAAAGTAATTATATTATTTTTAAAAGTATTTAAAGTACGTTCACGAATATTTTCTTGATCTAAAATTTCATTACGACGAGCATAGATTATTTCTCTTTGTTCATTCATTACATTATCATAGTCTAGAAGACTTTTTCGAGTATCAAAGTTGTTGCCCTCAACTTTCTTTTGTGCGGTTTCAATACTTCTAGTAAATGTCTTACTTCTAATAGCTTGATCATCAGTGAATCCAACATTGATAAGAAGTTGCTTGATTTTTTCTGTACCAAAACGACGCATTAAATCATCTTCAAATGAAACGAAGAATTGACTCATTCCTGGGTCACCTTGACGACCGGCACGACCTCTCAATTGGTTATCAATACGACGTGATTCATGTCTTTCAGTACCAATAACGCATAATCCACCTAATTCTTTAACTCCTTCTCCTAATTTAATATCGGTTCCACGACCAGCCATGTTAGTTGCAATTGTAATTGCTCCCTTTTCACCAGCTTTAGCAATTATTTCAGCTTCACGAGCATGATTTTTGGCGTTTAAAACTTCATGTGGAAGGTGTTCTTTTTTTAATAAAGCACTTAATCTTTCATTTGATTCTACTGATATAGTACCGACTAATATTGGTTGTCCTTTAGCATGAATTTCTTTAATAAAATTTATTATTGCTTTATATTTTCCTTTTTCGGTAGCATAAACTAAATCTGGTAAATCTTGTCTAATAACAGGACGATTAGTAGGTATTTGAATTACGTACATATTATAAATATTTCTAAATTCTTCTTCTTCAGTTTTAGCTGTACCTGTCATTCCGGATAATTTATTATACATTCTAAATAAATTTTGGAATGTTATTGTTGCCATGGTTTGAGTTTCTTCGTTAATTGTTACTCCTTCTTTGGCTTCAATGGCTTGGTGTAAACCATCGCTAAACTGACGGCCATGCATTAAACGACCGGTAAATTGGTCTACTATAATTATATTTCCATCTTCTATAACATAATCAACGTCTAATTTAAAGCCATAATTAGCTTTTAAAGCTTGATTTAAATGATGAACTAATGCGGTATTATTTAAATCATAAAGATTATCTAAGTGAAAGAAGCTTTCTACTTTTTTACTTCCTTCTTCAGTTAGTGAAACGTTTTTAGTTTTTTCATCAACTGTATAGTCTTCATCTTCTTTTAATTTTTTTACGCATCTATCAGCATCAACATATAAATTTTTAGAATTAAATTTTCCACCAGATATTATTAATGGTGTTCTAGCTTCGTCAATAAGAATTGAGTCTACTTCATCTACTATACAAAAATTTAATGGCCTTTGAACACGGTTAGAAGCTTTAGTGACCATATTATCACGTAAATAGTCAAATCCTATTTCATTATTTGTAGAATAAAGAATATCACAATTATAAGCAGCTTTTTTTTCTTCAGGTGATAGTTCTCGCAAATTTAAACCAACAGTTAATCCTAAAAAGCGGAAAATATTTCCCATCCATTTTGAGTCACGATCGGCTAAGAATTCGTTAACAGTTATTATGTGAACTCCTTTACCGGTCAAAGCATTTAAATAAGCTGGCATTGTTTCGGTAAGAGTCTTACCTTCTCCTGTTTTCATTTCTGCTATATTACCATAATGAATAGCTAAACCACCTAAAATTTGGACAAAATATGGTTTTTCCCCAATAACACGACTAGCTGCTTCTCTCGCAACGGCAAATGCTGGTATAATAATGCTTTCTAAATCATTATTATTTTCTTTTAATATCTCTTTAAATTCTTGTGTTTTATTTTTTAATTCTTCATCTGAAAGATTAGCCATTTCCTCACTTAAATTATCTATTTCTTTGGCTATGCTTTCAAATTTTTTTAATTCTTTATATTCTGAATCGATTAATTTTCTTAAAAATCCCATCTTGCATTCCTCCAATTAGTTATTATAGCAAAATATATTGATTATTACTATACTTTTAAAAAAGATAAGAAAAATAAACAT
>CALVJF010000125.1 GCA_944331885.1 uncultured Bacilli bacterium | reverse complement strand
ATAATGAGCCGCCTAAAACAATTGAACTTACTCCTTATGAAGCCGAACAAGAGGAAAGAGCAATAATTAGTTATGATGAGTTAATTAATAGCAATACCGGGCAAATGAAGTTAAATTATGAAAAAGAAGAAGATGATGACGGGTTAACTGTTAAAAAGGTAGATATGGATAATTTAAATGTTTTGGATGATAGTTTACCTAAATTGGCAAATCATAATGAAGCAAACAATGACAAAATACCGGTTATAAGTTATAGTAAAGAAGAAGACTTTTTGGCAGCATTAAAAAAAATGCAACAAATGTTGTATTAAAAAATGATTACAGTGTTTCGTAATCATTTTTTTGTGGGTTTGGTAATTGATTTGCAGATGGAGTGCTTTTACCAATTAGAGCATTTTTTATTTCAATGTCATCTTCACCAAAGTCTTCTTCAAGATCTATTATTCTTAGTATTTCTTCAAAGCTTGTTAAACCATTAACTACTTTTTTTAATCCATCTTGTAATAGCGTTATAGTATGACCTTCTTTATATACTTCACGACGAAGTTCTTCTTTTCTTATATTATTTACAATGGCATCACGAATTTCTTGATTTAAATGAAGTACTTCATGGATTGCAATACGGCCACGATAGCCTTTTATACATTCAGAACAGCCCACTGGCGTATATAACTCTGTTATATCAATACCAATGGCTTTTTTAATGACTAATTTTTCATATTCAGTTGCTGGTCTTGTTTGGCGACATTTTGGACATAATTTTTTGGCTAATCTTTGACTAATGATCCCTGTTAAAGCACTACCTAAAAGATATCTTTCAACGTCCATATCTAGTAATCTCTCAATGGTATTTAAAGAGTTGTTAGTGTGCAATGTTGATAATACTAAGTGACCAGTTATAGATGCACGAACGGCGATACGAGCTGTTTCGTCATCACGAATTTCTCCAATCATTACTATATCTGGGTCTTGACGTAAAATACTTCTTAAGGCGTTAGCAAAAGTCATACCAATTTCTGACATTACTTGAACTTGATTTAAACCGGATATTTTCATTTCGACTGGATCTTCTACCGTTATAATATTTCTTTCTGTAGTATTCAATTTTTGAAGAATAGCATATACAGTTGTTGATTTACCAGATCCAGTAGCACCGGTTGTTAAAATAATTCCATTTGGAGTTTGAATCATTTTTTTAACTTTTTCTAAATTTGTATCAGAAAGACCCAAAGTTTCGAGTCCTTGTAAACTCATAGAATAATCTAAGATACGAATAACTATTTTTTCACCATCTACTATTGGAAGAGATGAAACACGCAAATCAAGTGTTGTACCATCTATCGTGCTTTTTACAGCCCCATCTTGAGGAAGCCTTGATTCAGTAATATTCATGCCAGCAATTATTTTTATACGCGTAGTAAGATTTTTTTTAACTGCTTGAGGAACATAAGCGTAATCGATTAATTCACCATCGATACGAATACGAACTTTTAAGATTGTTGGAGTAGGGTCAAAATGAATATCGGATGCTTTTTTTCGTATAGCATCGATTAATATTTCGTTAACTATATCAACGACAGGCAAATTATCATAGTCAAATTCACGAAACATAGCATCGTCTCCAATCCCTTTATTCTTAATTTATTATATAATATTTGATTATTTAATTCAATGCTTATTTTTGCTTTTAGAAAAAATATGTGGTACTATAAATCTAGGTAAAATTTGTCTTAAAAGAAAGTAGGATTTATTGTGAAAAAGATTAATAGTTTTTGTTTAAAAGCTTTTATTGGTGTTAATGTTATTTGTTTTGTGTTATTTGTTGTTTTTATGTTTTCACGTTCTTTTATGTTTGGTATTGATTTTACAAAAATAAGTAAATTTATTAATGGCTGGACGTTATTGATTTTATTTATTTATATAAATTCGATTTTTTTGCCTCTTTATTCTTTGGTTTTATATGTTAATATTAATTTAGCTAAGAATTATAAAAGAATCAATAATAAAGATATAGTTTATCAACGAGAATTGCCGGATTATAATTGTGCACTTGCTGGTTATATCTATGAAGGTGTTATTGATTCAGAGATTGACTTTAAGGCTTTACTTATGGAACTAGAAGTAAAAAAATATCTAATTAAAAGTGGTAATACTTATGTTGTTGATGAAAACTTTTTGACTAGTAATCCTTTTAGTAACGATAATAAATCATGTAGCTATGTAATTGATGTAGTTCGCGGTAAAGAAAATTTTAATTCAAAAAAGTTCAAAAAAATAATTATTAAGGATGCTTTAAATTTAAAATTGATTACTGGAAATGGTTGGATTTTAGTACTATTTTTAATATTATTTTTTACGGGAAGTATTTTACATATTTTTACTTATTTATATATTGCTACTTATACTGATTATTTAGAGGAGATAGGATATCGCTTTACTAAAGATGGTGCTTTAGAACGAGATAAAATGATTAAATTAAAAGCTTTTTTACATGACTTTAGTACTATTCAAGAAATTAAAAATTCAGAAAATAATATTTGGGAAAGATATTTGCCATTTGCTGTTGCTTTAGAAGAAAATGAAAATTTTAATAAATAGTTAAGACTTGCAATATTAATATTTTTATAATAAAATAAACTTACGTT
>CALVJF010000124.1 GCA_944331885.1 uncultured Bacilli bacterium | reverse complement strand
CTCCTAAGATTTCAGCTGAAAAAATAAATAAATAAATTATAATTTCCATTGTATCAGGCAATTCTATATTAAATTTTCGATCTAAAAAACTAGGTATTAGAAATAATACTAATGTTAATAAACATAAAAATACCCCACTAAAATTACCTTGAATAAATTGACGAACCATTGCCAAAATAACTAAAAATTTCAGTATTACATAAACAGTTGCTTTAAAAGAACGCTTTTCATAAACTTTTTCTTTACTCTTCTTCACCCAAACCACCTACTAACTCATTATATTGTCTAATTAAATAGTCGTCAGTCATTCCTGCTATATAATCTATCACCATCCTAGCATGAGTATTACTATTACGATATTCTAAAGACTTATCGTTCAAGAATACTTTATAAATATTACTATTAACATTTTTCATATCTAAATCTTCTAACGAACTAACAAAGACTTTATTAAACATTCTTTTATATAATTCAATATCTTCTTTACTATTAGCTTTAGCATAAATATTTTCATAATTAAATTTTTTTAATTTTACTAACGTTTTAAATAAATTATCACTCATTTTTAAATATGGCTTATCAATACTATTGCTAACTACATCTAATATAAAAGTATTAATAATTTCTCGATTAGTTGTTCCAACCACACTCCTTATATCTTCCGGAATATCCTCTACTTTAATTACTCCAAGACGAATTGCATCTTCAATATCCCTTCCTATATATGCTATTATATCACATATTCTAACAACGCACCCCTCTAAAGTCATTGGTTTTAATTTTTTTATAACTGTTTTATCAATATAACTTTTTTGATATTCTTCATCAAACTGTTCAAAAGTTTTATTAACTGGTTCATAGCGTTGCAATTCTAATTCACCATTATGACACATAATTCCATCCAAAACTTGTAAAGTAATATTAGTTCCTTGACCATTATTCTCTAAATATCTTAAAATTCTTACACTTTGAATATTATGATTAAAATATCCTTCATTATAAGCCAAACTTAAATCATTAAGAATAGCTTCCCCCGTATGACCAAAAGGGACATGTCCCAAATCATGACCTAAAGCACAAGCTTCTATCAAGTCTTCATTCAATCCTAATGCTCTCCCAATAGTTCTAGCTATCTTACTAACCATTTGCACATGAGTCATTCTTTTACTAATATTATCGTTTTCATTTAGACTAAAAACTTGGGTTTTATCAATATAACGCGTATAAGACAAAGAATATATTATACGATCGATATCTCTAAAAAAAGGTGTTCTCATATCATTAGATTCTTTTTTTAATCTAAAAGCCGCCTCATCTTTACAAGCATAAACACTTAAATCCTTATTGTGCTTTTTCATATTTTCAATTATCTTTTTATTCATAACTATCACCTAAAATAAACAACTTCATTATCATCATCAATAAAATCAACATTCACATAATCATTAGTATTAATTGGTAAATTTTTATCATATAATCGTCTTTCACAAATACCATTAATAAAAGTGTATATAATTGCAAATAATGGTACTCCAAATAACATTCCTAAAAATCCAAATAATCCTCCGAAAATTAGAATTGCGAACAATACCCAAAAACTTTTTAAGCCAGTTTTACTTCCTAAAATCTTAGGTTCCAATATGTTACCATCAAATTGTTGTAAAATTATTATAAAAATAACAAAAGTTAAACATTTAGTTGGACTTACTAACAATATTAGAAGGGCACTTGGAATTGCACCGATAAATGGCCCAAAATAAGGAATTATATTTGTCACTCCAACAATTACTGCAATTAATATAGCATATGGCATTTTAAATATAATCATAAATATAAAACAAATTATACCAATTATCAAAGAATCAATTACTTTTCCATATAAAAAACTACCAAACATTTTATGAGCATAACGTACATTTTCTAAAACTATTTTAGCTTGATTTTTATTCAAGAAAGCATACATCATTTTTTTCGCTTGAGCAATAAATTTATCCTTACCAATTAATACATAAATAGCAACCATAAATCCTAAAATTAAATTAAATATAAACTTTAGTATTCCTAAAATACTATTTGATAATTGACTTATAATTTCATTCATACTAGGCATCAAACTATTATTAATATAATTCATTAAATAAGTTGTTGCGTTATCATAATTTTTGATAATTATTTCTTGCATTTCCTTATCATTAGCAAACACATTAATTAACCATTCTTTAACATTTTCGATATATAATGGAGTATTTACTATAATCATATTTATACTCTTAAACATTTCTGGAATAATATATTTTATTACTCCAAAAATCATTAAGAAAAATAATATTCCTGAAACACTAATACTCATTGTTCTCGAAAAAATTTTTACTCTTTTTTTATTTTTCTTAAATATCTTTTTCCCTAATTTACTAAAATACTTTTCTTCTAAGAATTTTAACACTGGTGAAAAAATATAAGCCATCAATAAACCATAAAAAATGGGTGTAAATATTTTTAAAAGATAAATAATAAAATTAACAATTTCTTTCCAACGATAAATCGTAAAAAATAAAATAATACTGGCAGTTATAACTCCCAAAAAAGTTATTCCCCAATAAAAATATTTATTATCAATCTTTTCCCTCATTATCTCACCCACCTTATAAGTATAATACCAAATCAACAAA
>CALVJF010000123.1 GCA_944331885.1 uncultured Bacilli bacterium | reverse complement strand
GTTAAAAATTGCGACATTATTGTTGTAATGGATAAAGGTAAGATTATAGAAATTGGTTCACACTCAGAATTAATGCAGCAAAACGGATATTATAAATTCTTGAATGACCAACAAAATTCAAATGTATAGGAATAAATTATGTTAGATAAAATAAAAGATAAAACAAATGAAATAGTTAAAAAGATAATAAACATTGATGATAGCCACGAATTTAAACCTGTATTATCAGAAATTGAAGATTCGCCTGTGAGTCCATTAGGCAGATTTACCTTTTGGATTATTGTTGCAATTATGATAGTTACTGTTTTATGGTTAACTATTGGTAAGGTTGATATTGTTGTAAGTGCTAGAGGGCTTATTATTCCAGATGGCGAAGCAAAAATAATTCAACCATTAGATACAGGTGTTATTTCTAAAATTTTGGTAAAAGAAGGTGATTTTGTAAAAGAAGGTCAACCTTTGATGGAAATAGATCCTGCCACAACTGAACCAGAACTTGAATCAGTACAGAAAAACTTAGAAGATACTTTATTAGAAATTAAAAGACTAAATGCAACAGCAGATGGAAATGAGTTTGATACAACTAATGAAATAAGCGAAACTGCGTTAATTCAACAAAACTTATACAATGCAAGTATGTCTGCCATTAAGAATAAGGTTGAAGCTAAAAAAATAGATTTATCAAAAACAGAAGATGAACTAAATGCTACAAGAGCAGAATTATCTGCAAAAAAACAAATCCTTGGAGCAAAAATAGACCAAGAACAAAGAATGAAAAATGTTATTGATGTAATTGCTTATGACGACTATCAAAATATTCTTAATGAAATAAAGACATTAAACGCTGAAGTTACTAAGTTAAATTATCAAATTAAAGAGTTAAATTCTCAAAAGGTACAAATTTTAAAAGAAATTGATGCAATTGAAGATGAATTTAAAGCTACAAACTTAGAAAAACTTGCAGATAAAACAAAAGCAGCAAACGAATTAAAATCAAATGCAGACCAAATTATATTCAGAAACACTAAGCAAACAATAACTTCACCTTGTGACGGTTATGTTGATAAATTATTTATACATACAAATGGTGGTGTTGTAACTCCTGCACAACAACTGTTTGCTATTACTCCAATAAATACACCTTTAATGATTAAAGCAACAGTATTAAACCAAGATATCGGATTTGTAAAAGAAGGTATGAACGTAAGTGTTAAAATTGATACATTTAACTTCCAAAAATATGGAATGATTGAAGGAGAGGTAAAAACAGTATCAAAAAATAGTATTGAAGATGAAAAACTAGGACCTGTTTACGAAGTCTATATCACACCATTAACACATACATTAAAAGTGGAAGGTAAAGATGAACCAATTAGAACTGGTATGAGTTTATCTGCTGAAATTAATGTTGGTAAACGTAGAATAATTGAGTTCTTTATTTATCCATTAATAAAATACCTTGATGAAGGTATGAGTGTTAGATAAAAATTACTTATGACATAAATTATGTATTTCTATCAATTCGTTATGAAGATGTTCAAAAGCACTATTTGCACAACAGTCTATGTCTCCAATTAGCCAGTTAATGTCTTCACATCCAAGCAAATGTAATAAATTAATTATTTCTTCATAAATATTCCATACATACTTATTTTTATATATTTCAATAAATGCAACTTGACTAAAATGAGATATGGCATTTCTTAAAAGTCTTATATTATCTAATTTTTGTATAATTTGTACTAAAATTTCTTCACTCTCATTAGTAATATTGGGGAAAATCCCTTTTATATCAAAATAGTTAGTTTTTTGATTTATAAACAATTTTCTTGTTTCTAAAATTGTAATCCAGTAATTTAATGTTGGTTTTGTTTCAACAAAATCACTTAATGATGGTGCTTTATTTTTAAAACAATAATCTCTTGCATCAGATATTATAGAATTTGCCTTTTTCAATGTTGATACTTTTGATTTTATTTTACTTTTTGATAAACTTGGATTATTTAATTTGTAAATATCAAATAATTCTTCTCTTACAATACGATTAATTTTGTGATTAAAAAATTTTTGAAATATATCTTTATCAAAACTATCCATATCTAATAATTTAAAAAATAAATCTTCATTTTTATACCATTCGTCATTATATTTTTCTTTAAGATAATTAGATATTCTAATTTTAAGTATATTTTCTAATATGTATATATATGGATAAATGCTTTTCGATAATTTTATATTGTATCTATATAATTCAACAACACAATCCCAATTATCTTTAATTTTATTAGTATATATACTAGATAAAATATTATAAATTTGTGGATATGTTTTTATCAAATTAACATAAGGAACAAGACGATTTGCTTCATAGAATTTTTCTATTTGAGGTTTTCTTTTTATATTAAGTTTTAATTCATTAATTAAAAAATCTATCATATATTCTTTCAATATTCTGTAATATACATAAATAAATATTTAAGTTTATTTATAAATAAATATTGTAATAAATCTATAAATAAATGTTGAAATACATTTATAAATATATTATAATATAAATAGAAAGACGGTAGGGCTTATTTATTAAGTGCCTACCGTGAACTTTATTTAGTGTTTTTTATTTAATAATATATCCAATAATTGTATCAATAATTTCTTCTATATCTGAACTATCAAGGTGCAGATATGGTCTTGCAGGAATAGTAACTTTTTTATTTTTTCCTGCTTGTCCTCCTAGCTGATGGATTGCAGCATAAG
>CALVJF010000122.1 GCA_944331885.1 uncultured Bacilli bacterium | reverse complement strand
CACAAAAAAGGAGTTGTCCCCCCTGAGAAACAACTCCAAAAAAAGAATAAAAAGGGGTTGGCTAGTGTGATACTAGCACCAATTCGCTATAAAGTGAATTGGTAGTTAATATAGTAATGGAAAAGGGGTATTTTGTCAATAAAAATTGAAGAAAAATTATAAAAAATTGCAATAGTAAAACAAATGTATGTATGTTATAATTTATTTAGGAGAATTGAATTATGAATTTGAATTTAATAAACGGAATAGGTGTTAAATATATTGAGTTATTAAATAAGTTAAATATTAATTGTATTGAAGATTTATTAACTTATTATCCTTATCGATATAATATCTATAGATTAGGTAATTTAATTGATGATGGTTCTGTTATAAATGTTAAAGCAGTGGTAGAAAGTATTCCAAGAGTGGGATATATTCGAAGAAATTTAAATAAGTTAGATTTTAGATGTTTGATAGATGAGAAGTTAGTTAATGTTATAATATTTAATAGAGCTTTTTTAAAAGATAAGATAACAGTAAGTAGAGAAATAGTAGTTGTTGGTAAATATGATAGTAAAAGAAATAGTTTAATAGCTAATGATATTTTATTTGATAAGATAAATGGGACTAAAGTTGAGGCAGTATATCATTTAGTAAATGGTTTAACTAATAAACAGATTAATAATTTTATGAGAAGAGCATTAGGTTATAGTAGTTATGTAAATGATGATATACCTAGTTATTTAGTAGATAAATATAATTTTATGGATAAGAGTAATGCTCTAAAGAATATTCATATACCTAGTAGTTTTGAATTATTGAAACAAGCTAAATTAAGGTTAATATATGAAGAGTTTTTTATGTTTTTATTTAAGATTAATTATTTAAAATATAAATATGAACGTAATAGTGAAGGTATTAAAAGAGATGTAGATTTTGAAAAAGTTAGAGAATTTATTAGTAAGTTAGGTTTTGAGCTTACGAGGGATCAAGTAAGTGCTGTTAATGATGTATATAATGATTTAACTAGTGGGAAAAGAATGAATCGTTTAATTCTTGGTGATGTTGGTTCTGGTAAAACTATTGTGAGTATTATTGGATTATTTATTAATTATTTAAGTGGAATGCAAGGTGCTATGATGGCTCCAACGGAAATATTAGCTTGTCAGCATTATGAACAAGTTAATAAGTTGTTTAGTGTTTATGGAATTAAAGTTGGTTTGTTAGTTGGTAGTTTAAAGAAGAGGGAAAAAGCAAAGGTTATAGAACAATTAAAGAATGGCGAATTAGATGTTGTTGTTGGGACACATGCGTTATTAAATGAGGAGGTTGTGTTTGCTAATTTGGGCTTGGTAATAACTGATGAGCAACATCGTTTTGGAGTTAATCAAAGGGGTAATTTACAGAATAAGGGGCATTTATGTGATGTTTTATACATGAGTGCAACACCAATTCCTAGAACATATGCTTTAACTATATATGGTGATATGGATACAACAATGATTAAGACAAAACCTAGTGGTCGAAAGGAGATTATTACTTTAGTAAAGAAGGAAAAGGAATTAAGAGAAGTACTTAGTAAATGTTTGGAATGTATTAAAGATGGGCATCAGATTTATGTGGTAGCGCCTTTAATTGAAGGTGATGAGGAGTCGGAATTAAATGATGTGTATTTGTTGAAAGAAAAATTTGAGATGGCTTTTCAAAATAAAGTTAGTGTGGGAATTTTACATGGGAAGATGAAAAATAAAGAGAAAGATCAAATAATGGAGGATTATAAAGAGGGGAAAATTAAGATATTAATTAGTACAACTGTTATTGAAGTAGGAATAGATGTTAAAAATTCTACAATGATGATTATTTTTAATGCGGAACGTTTTGGTTTGGCAACATTGCATCAATTAAGAGGTAGAGTAGGAAGAAATGATTTGCAATCTTATTGTTATTTAATATGTAATAAAGATATAGAAAGACTTAAAGTAATGGAAAGCAGTAATGATGGTTTTTATATAAGTGAGAAGGATTTTGAAATGCGAGGTCAAGGAGATTTATTTGGAGTAAGGCAAAGTGGTGATATGGCCTTTAAGATTGGGGATATTAGAAGAGACTATCGCATTATGATGCAAGCTAAGGAGGATGTTGTTAAATTTATTGAAATGAATGTTAATGATAATTTTGATAAATATAAAATTTATCAAAATATTGTAAAGTTTATGTCTTTTGTTGATTAATTGTTGATGTGAGGTTGACTTAAAAAAATACCCTGTTTTACAATAGATGGGTATTTTTTTGAGGGATGATAGGATGGATTTAGGTTTTAAGAAAATGGATTGGCAACATTTAAGTGATGAAGAAGTTGCTAAAATGTTAAATTTAGATAATCGTAATGAAGAAGAATTAGTTGATTATTATTTAATGGCTTTAAGAGAATATAGAATGGCAGCAGGGATTATTGATGATATAGCTGCTTTTAGAGATAAAGATGATGCTGTTAGATATGATAGAATTGTTAAGTATATGGAAAAATTACCAGAAGTTAAGTTATATTTAATTCAAGAGGAAAAGAAAAGATTAAAGAGAAAAAAGAGAAGAAGATTGATTGCTATAAGAAATAAAGCCTTAAGTATAGTAACTGGTAAGAAAGATAAAAAGAGGAGTAAAAAGCAGGGATTAATTTTGGGGTTAAAAAGAAAAAAATAAATTGACAATTTTATAAAATTGTTATATTATTTTTTTAGCATGATACTATATCATGCTGGATATCACTCTTACGATTTTACGAAAGTGAGAG
>CALVJF010000121.1 GCA_944331885.1 uncultured Bacilli bacterium | reverse complement strand
AAATGGAAGAAAAATTTCCCAAAGCATTTGCTGAGTTTCAAAAAGTATGTAAAACTTTAGAAGAACATTATCGAGATATGCAAGATATGGAATTTACTGTTGAACATGGTAAATTATACATGCTACAAACTAGAAATGGTAAAAGAACAGCTCAAGCAGCATTAAAAATAGCTTGTGATTTAGTTGATGAAGGAATGCGTACTGAAGAAGAAGCAGTATTAATGATTGATCCACGTAATCTTGATACTTTATTACATCCTCAATTTGATGCTAAGGCATTAAAAGAGGCAAAACCAATTGGCAAAGGATTAGGCGCATCTCCAGGAGCAGCTTGTGGTAAAGTAGTATTTACAGCTGAAGAAGCTGAAAAACAAGGAATTGGTGGCAATGACAATAAAGTAATTTTAGTTCGTCTTGAGACATCACCAGAAGATATTTCTGGAATGAAAGCAGCCCAAGGAATTTTAACAGTTCGTGGTGGGATGACATCGCATGCAGCAGTTGTAGCTCGTGGCATGGGTACTTGCTGTGTATCTGGTTGTGGTGAAATCCAAATGAATGAAGCTAAAAAAGAATTTAAATTAGCCGGCAAAACTTTCCATGAAGGAGATATTATTTCTATAGATGGCTCTACCGGAAACATCTATGATGGTGAAATTAAAACAGTAGATGCCACAATAGCTGGTGAATTTGGCCGCGTTATGGAGTGGGCTGACAAATATAGAAAATTAGGAGTTAGAACTAATGCTGATAATCCAACTGATACTAAAAAAGCAGTTGAATTAGGAGCAGAAGGCATTGGTTTATGTCGTACAGAACATATGTTCTTTGACGAAGAAAGAATTCCAGCAATTAGAAAAATGATTTTATCAGATACAGTAGAAGAAAGAGAAAAAGCTTTAGAAGCTTTAATCCCATTTCAAAAAGGGGATTTCAAAGCTATGTACAAAGAATTAAAGGGCTTGCCGATGACAGTTCGTTACTTAGATCCACCACTACATGAATTTTTACCAACAGAAGAAAAAGATATTAAAGCCTTAGCAAAAGATATGGGTGTTACAGTAGAACGCTTGAAAACAAAATGTGCTGAATTACACGAATTTAATCCAATGATGGGTCATAGAGGCTGCCGTTTAGCAGTTACTTATCCAGAAATTGCCAAAATGCAAACTCGCGCCTTAATGGAAGCAGCCATAGAAGTTAAAGCAGAGGAAGGCTATGATATTGTTCCAGAAATAATGATTCCACTAGTAGGCGAGGTAAAAGAATTAAAATACGTTAAGGACATTGTTGTTGAAACAGCCGAAGAAGTTAAAAAGGAAAAGAAATCTGATATGAACTATCATATAGGAACAATGATTGAAATTCCAAGAGCAGCGCTAACTGCTGATCAAATTGCTAAGGAAGCAGAATTTTTCTCTTTCGGTACAAATGATTTAACTCAAATGACATTTGGCTTCTCAAGAGACGATGCTGGCAAATTCTTAAGTGCATATTATGAAAAGAAGATATATGAACAAGATCCGTTCGCTAGAATAGATCAAACAGGTGTTGGTCAATTAGTTGAAATGGCTGTAAAAAAAGGCAAAGAAACAAGACCTGATATTAAATTAGGAATTTGTGGTGAACATGGTGGTGATCCATCAAGCGTTGAGTTCTGTCATAATATTGGCTTAACATATGTATCATGTTCTCCATTTAGAGTACCAATTGCCCGCTTAGCTGCAGCACAAGCTGCTATCAAAGAAAAAAATTAAAAAATAAATAATAGAAAATTTCACTATGAAAGTGGAATTTTTTTGATTCTAAGAAAAATATAAAAAATATTTGCTACACATATATCTTATGTACTTCCATAAAAAACAGAAATGGCAATTAAAATAAACAAATAACCAAAAATTTTAGATTTTATATATGCAAAAACTATAATAAAATAAATCAAAAAAATTAAATAAAATTTGTAAATTTTTAATTATGTAAATTGCGAAAATTCCAATTTTTTATAATTTTTAAGTCCAATAAATTTAAAAGAATATTTATTGACTTATATTTATTAGAATCAACCAATGGTTTGTTGATTATTTAAGATTTCATAATTATAATGAGGTTGGAAGGTGGTAAAATGGAAAATCAAATTATAGGTAGCTTAATTGCAAAAAAAAGAAAAGAAAAAGGAATGACACAAAAAGATTTAGCTGATCAATTAAATATTACTGATAGAGCAGTGTCAAAATGGGAAAGAGGTATTTGTTGCCCTGATATATCTTTGTTAAGAGAAATTGCTCGCATATTAGATGTATCTATTTCTGAATTAATATGTGGTGAAAAAGTAGATGAAAAAACTATAATCAAGACTATAGCTTACACAAAAGAAAGTATAAAGCAAAAAGTTAAAAGAATAATAAATATTATTATAATTGTTATTATTATCTTGACACTTGGATTTATTACTTTGTCATTAATAAAAGTTGAATATGGATATCATAAACATTACAATTTTACTAATCAATATCAAGAATTATCTAAAGCTAATAAAGAAGTGAAAAAAGAAAGAATATCAGATATTAAAGATAGAATAAAGACAATATCTAACGACAATGGTATATTTGAAGATGATGATTATAATTTAGTTATGCAATATTTAAAAAATATTAATCAAGTTTTAAATTTAAATGAGGAAAAATATTTTTTAAAAGATTATTATACTTATAAAGATTTAGAAGTACTTAATGATAATTATCAAAATCAAAATGATAGATATATAGATTTTTCAGTAGATAATGTTTTAGATATTTATTACAAATTAGCAGAATATGATTTAACTATTATAGAAAGAATAACAACGATAAAAGATATGACTGATAATCATTATAATTTTAAAAGTTACTTGATATCATT
>CALVJF010000120.1 GCA_944331885.1 uncultured Bacilli bacterium | reverse complement strand
GCTATTAATTATAATAAATGGCGCTACTGTATTAATATTTAAAATTTTATTGATTTCTTGAATATCTTTTTTGTCGAATTCTTCTTCTTTGGTGTAGGCTGCATTATTTACAATAACATCTATTTTTTGATATTTTTGTTTTATGCTATTTATAAATTGATAAGTATTGTTTTGATTATTAAAATCTACTGCATATAAATCAACTTCAATGGCATATTTCTTTTGTAGAGTATCTTGTGTTTTTAAAGCTAGTTCTTTATTATTATGATACGTAATAATTAAATTGTAATTATGAGCAGCAAATTCTTCGGAAATAGCTAATCCTAATGAATGATGGCCACCAGTTATTACAGCTGTTTTTTTCATTTTATCCCTCTTTTTCTGTTAAGATTATACTCTTTTAATTATTATTTAGCAATTAAAAAATAGGATTTCTCCTACTTATAAATGATGATGCTTTTCTACTACCTCTGCTTCCGGGCACATTGCTTCCTTTATTAGTCCACGGGCTTCTAAAAGAAGATTTTTTTGCTTTTGAATAGTTTTGATATTTTCTTTGATTTTAAGATAACTACGAGCGGTACTAAGGCCTACTGCTATAGTTCCTGCTGTCAAGACTACTTTATCTGTCCCTAATTCTTGAACTCCTGGTATAGAATAACAAACAGCGGTAAAAGCTCCAGTTGCAAATGGAACTAATGAATTTTTTATAATTTTTAATCTTTCTAATAAAAGCTTCACTTGTATTGCTTTAAAGTATTCTTTATTATTCATAATTTCATCCCCTTCAATAGGTGTTTATTTTATTATTTACAAATTGTATTGTCAACGATATTTACATTTTTATTATTTCAATATTGTCAATATAATGTCTTTTTAATTCTTTTATAAATATAGATTCTATTTTTTTATTTACTAATAAATAGTTAATAGTTTTAGTACGAGTAAGAGCTACATAAAATAACCTTCTTTCTTCGTCATAAGGATAGTTAGATTCTAGTTCATTAACTAATTTTAGAATTTTTATATTAGGTATTTGGGTTGGAAAGCCATTAATATTGTTAGATAAGTTAATTATTATAACAATATCACTTTCTAATCCTTTTGCTCTATGAACTGTTAAATACTTTATGATTAGATTTGGTTTTTTCTTATATAGTAATATGTCTTTATGAACTATAAAATTAGAATTTAGGATTTCTTTAATATCATTATTATTGCGTCCTAAAATTAATATTTCTTTATTATCTATTGAATCTAAAATTTTTTCTAACGAATTGGAAAAATTGCTAGTATAGACTAATTTTAGAGGTTTAGGAATACTAATAGACGATTTTAATTTCTTTTTTATTTGCTCAGGGTTTTGCATTATGAAGTTACCAGCTATGTTTATTAATTCTTGAGCATTACGATAAGTATTTGTAATACTCATTATTTGATGATTAGGAAAGAATTTAGAAAAATCTAAGAACAATTTTAAATCACATCCGGTAAAACGATAAATAGATTGAAAATCATCTCCTACTACCATTAAATTAGCATTTGTTTGATTAAGAATAGCTTTGATTAGTTTGAATCTTTGTAACGATGTATCTTGGTATTCATCTATAATTATATAATCATACCTTTTATATTTGTAATTCTTAGCTATTAATTGGGTAGCATAGTTTATCATATCATTAAAATCGTAACTATTTGTGCTTTTTAATTCTATTTGATAAAGATTATATATAATTAATATTATTTTTAAAATTTGATGATTGGTATAAGAGTAATTAAATCGAAAATAAGTATTAAAATCTTTATAAGTTTTAGCATTGGCTTTGTGTAAGTTGATAAATGTTTCTATTAGTTTAATTAAGTTATCTAGATGATTTTTTAATAAATATTTTTTTATGAATTTAGATATTGATGTTTTATTGATAAGATTATAATTTATAAATTCTCGAATAATATAATTTAATAGATTTGGGTTAGCTATTAGGATATTTTGATGATAACTTCTTATAATATTTAAAGATAGTTTGTGAAAAGTAAAAGTATCTATATCATAGTTAAAGTATTTAAGTAACTTATTTTTTAGACTAGTTGTTGCTTCTTGAGTAAATGAAATACACAATATATTTTGGGGATTAATATGTTTTATTTTTATTAAATAATTTATTTTTCCTAAAATGGTCATGGTTTTGCCCGATCCAGCTCCAGCATTAATTAATAAATATTTACTATTACATGTAACGGCTTTTATTTGTTCATTATCAAGATAATAGCCATTAATTGCAAATATATTTTTGTCCATAAGAAAACTCCTCTATGGAGGAGTAATATTATTTTAACATATTTTTTCTACTTTTCACATATAACTAGTGGAAAAGTAAATTTCCATTTTGAATTATCTTTAGTTATAAAATATTCACTATTGCCAATTTTTACTAATATTTCATCTTCAGTTTGATTGATTACTTCAAATTCGTCAATATCAATTTCTTTTATTTGGCAATCTGATGGTTGGCAAATATATAAAATATCTTCTGTTTTGTCATTTACTTCTCTTTGCGACAATTCAAAGTATGATGCATCTAAAAACGGTTTAATATAAACGTTATTCAATTTATCAATCATATTCTTTTGATCTTCACCTTTATACTTAGAGCATTTATCACCATATTCATTTACATAAGTACCATTATCAGATAATTGATCATTTTTAAATACTTTATTTATTTACTTTTATGACATAAAAAAAGAAGACTAGTGCCTTCTTTATTTTATATCAATAAGTTTCTTATTTTCGTTTTCATCAATTTTTGGAATAGAAATAGTTAATGTACCATTATCGAATTTAGCTTCAATAGCATCTTCTTTAATATCTCCTAGATAGAAGCTTCTAGAGTATTTA
>CALVJF010000119.1 GCA_944331885.1 uncultured Bacilli bacterium | reverse complement strand
ATGATGGAAATCGAATATCAGTTTCTCTTAAAACTTCACATAACATTAACATCAAAAAACATTCAATTGGTGCAGGAAAAGGAACACCATCTCGTTGTGTCGCAAAATTTAATAATAAACTTAAAGGAATAGTTTCTTGATTATAATTAATTAAAGCTATATATAATCCAGGAGCTAAAACCGTAATAAGTAAACATAAAAAGCGAATAATCTTCAAAAAATTAATATTGACATTTTTATTATAATTATCGACTACGGGATTAACAAAATCAAAGAAAAAAGCCGGAACTATAATTACAAAAGGTGAAGTATCAACAACAATTGCTATTTTACCTTCAAGCAAATCATTAGCAACTTTATCAGGACGTTCACTTTCAATTACGGTAGGAAAAGGAGTTTTATTTTCATCAGTAATAAATTGTGAAATATTCCCAGCATCCAAAATTCCATCAATATCTATTTTATTTAAACGCTTCCTAACTTCCTTGACGATATCTTGATCACAAATATCATCTATATATAAAATACTTACTTTAGTTTTAGTTTTCCTCCCAATAAAAAAGTCTTCATTTAATAGATGTTTAGATTTAACCCTTCTTTTAATTAATCCCACATTTAATTGAATATTTTCTGTAAAAGCATCTTTTGGTCCATATATTGATTGTTGTGTTTGCGGAGAACTAACACTTCGATGTAAATTAGCTCTTGTTTCAATTGCATAAATTTTTTCTTGATAAATAACTAAAGTAAATCCATTAACTAAGTAAAACTCACATTGCTCAAAATCATCAATTTTTTTAGTATTCGGTCCTGCTATTAAATCATTAATATTTTTCTTCAAAAATCGTTTAACCGCTAACACTTTTAATATATAGTCATTAATTTTATCACCACTATTAGCACTTTCTAAAAAGATAACACTAACACCATTTATTTGTTTAATTATCAAATCACTACTATCTTTAAACTCTTTTTTAATTCTTTCTACAATCATATTTTCCACCTAATATTATTCTTAACTAAACTATCTATTTAATACCTTGCCACTAATCTAATATTTATCTATAATAGAATTAGGTGATTTCATGAAAGCAACTATTTTAAAATTAGATGATCAAGGTCGCGGAATTTGTTATGTTAACAACAAAATTACCTTTGTTTCGCATACTTTACCAAACGAAGAAGTAGATCTTGAATTAATAAAAGAAAATAGTAAGTATCAAATAGGGAAGGTAAAAGAAATAATTAAGGCTAGTCCCAATCGTCTAAAATCATTATGTCCTTATTACGAACAATGCGGTGGCTGTCAATTATTACATACTTCTTATGAAGAAACATTAAAATTTAAAGAGAATAAAATAAAAGATATTTTAAATAAATTTGCTGATATAAATATAAATAGTATTTCTATAACTCCTTCCCCAAATTTTCATTATCGTAATAAAATAACCTTAAAAATTTCAGCAGGTAAATATGGCTACTACTCAGAAGATTCACATACTCTGATTCCTATTACCAAATGTTTATTAGTTAAAGAAGAAATTAATAATTTTATTCCCCACATCGGAGAATTTAATATTCAAAACGGTCAAATAATAATTCGTAGTAATTATAATCAAGAATTACTAATTGCAATCACTTCTACAGATTCAATAACTATTCCCCAAAATTTAACTAAATATAAAGTAGCAGGTATAGTTCATAATGGTAAAACTATTTACGGAAGCAATTCTTTTATTGAAATACTTAATAAAAAATTCTTTGAAATTAGTTACGATTCTTTTTTTCAAATCAATAATGATATAACTTCTATTATTTTAGATACTATCAAAAAACAAATTCCCACCAATCAAATTGTTTTAGATTTATATTGTGGAGTAGGTTTATTAGGAATAGGAACTTACAATAATAATAAAAAATTATATGGTATAGAAATAATACCTAATGCTATCTTAAATGCTATAAAAAATAGTAAGATGAATAAAATTCCTAATGTTTACTATCATCTTGGTGATGTATCTAAAATAATTGCTAAAATTAATGATCAAATTGATATTGTAATAGTCGATCCTCCAAGAAGAGGTTTAGATCAAAAAACGATTAATACTATCTTAAATATTCAACCTAATCAAATAATTTACATGTCCTGTGACCCTATAACTCTTGCTAGAGATTTAAAAATTCTCAAAGAAAAATATAAAATAGAATCTATCCAAGCCTTCGATATGTTTCCTTATACATATCATGTGGAGAGTGTGTGCTTATTGAAACTGCGTTAATCCTTATAAAATAAGGGGAAATCAACTGCTCAGTATGGCTCAAAAAATGGCGGAAAAGTAATAAAAAATAGATGATTTTACTAATTTTTGAAAAAATATTGTGATTGTTGTCTGTGGAGAATATGTTTTATCATACCACCTTAAGTGGTATGTGTTGTATATTTGAATTTAGTATTTAGGAGTAGATTATAATGATAGATATAGATATAGATCTAATAGATGAAGCATTAAATTTCTATAATATTGATTTACAATATAGAGATAAATGTTATAATTGTGTAGAAGAAATAAATAAAAAAGAGAAATTAAGTTTAGCATTTTCAAAACTGTATAAAAAAATGTATATTGAAGAATTTACAAAAATAAAAGATTTATGGCAATATGAGAATATTGATGAATTGTTTGGTGTTAATATCAATCCTTTTGTAACTAATATAATGGTTCTATTAGGTTATAATTATCATAGAAAAAATATGCAACAATATAATTTTGATGCTACTCAAATTAATATTCATAAGAAAAGAGTCAAAGAGTGTTTTGAAAGTGATTTAAAAACTAGAAGAAAAAATGGAATCAGAATATCACAAATGTTATGGGCTATTTATTTTATTAGAATAAAAATAGTTGAAAT
>CALVJF010000118.1 GCA_944331885.1 uncultured Bacilli bacterium | reverse complement strand
TTCAATAATTGGATAGATGTTAGGATCTAGATTTTGAATGTCTTGATAAATATTGGTCTTTTTAGTTGTAAATAAACCTGGATAACGGATAATGCTATGAGTTAGTTCATTGTTAATTAATATTAATGATATTTCTCCATTTTGTATTTCTTTTAAGAATGGTTGAATCATTAAGCCATTTTTAACTAAGTCTTGATAAATATTTGTGATGTTTTCTTCAGTTAAATCTTCTAAAATATGGGTATTGTTACCACTAGCAGAGATTAAAGGTTTAATGACATGTTTTGAATTTTTTTCAATATTTTTGAGATCTTTTAAATCATAAATAATTTGCGTAGAAATATGTGGTATTTGATACTTATTTAATAATTCAAGTTGATTTGCTTTATTAATATTTTGGCTAATGATTTTATAGTCATTTATTAATATTTTATTTTGTTTATTAATTGTTTCTATGTAATTAGTAAATTTATCTATTTGATGTTGATAACCCCATATTGAACGAATTATGGAAAATTTTGTTTGTGGTTTTGATTTTTCCCAAGCAATAATTTTGGTGTGGATTTGATTATGGAGAAGGTATTTTTGAAGAATTAAATCTTCTTTAACTTTATTACGCCATTTTTGTGATGAAAGAATAGTTATAGAATTAGTAAATTTATGAACGTGTGTTAAACGGTAAATTTGATTTGATAATGCTATTAAATATAATTTGCTATTGTGAAGAAACTTTTTCATTTTAGTTTACGGACAGCTAAATTAATTATGCGGAAATTATTAATTAGAGCTTCTTTCTCTAAACCAAAATTTACACGTCCAACTATTTCATCTTCGTAAGGCCATGACATACTCATACCCATAATATATTTTACTTTGCCGGCTTTAAAAAAATATTTTAGTAAATCAAATTCGCCGTTTATAGTATCTTCCTGATAACTTTTACCTTTTAATTTTGTAAAATCAATAATTGCAAAGAAGCCAGAAGTAGGTAAAGTGTTTTTACGAATATTAACATCAGGAATACCGGCAAGAAGTTTTTGACGAATGGCTGGTCTTTTTTCATATTTATTAATATCTTTGATTATTTTTCTTTTGATTTTTTCATCTTCTATAACGTTAATTCCTTCAACTAAACATTTTAAAAGTTCTAAACGATATTTATATTCTTTGATTATCGGTTTAAAATAACGTTTAGTGTCTCGATAGCGTTTGTTGCTTCCGTTAAAAGCACCTTCAATACTTTTTACTTGTAAAACTGGAACAGAGTCCATAGCTTGAAATATAAGATTAGCTAAACCTCGACACACAGGAATTGGTGCGACAACTACACCGGTGCGGAAACTAGCTAAGCCATAAGCTTTGGATAGACCAAACAAGCTTATAGTGTTATTAAAATATTTAGGTATTGAGGCTAAAGGAAATGCTAAGTTATCTTGATCAAATGTTAAATCACGATAAATCAAATCATCAATAACAAAAACTCCTTTTTCTAGACATACATCGCCAATTCCTTTTAAAATATCTATTTCGTTTTTAGTCATTACATTACCAATAGGGTTGTGGGGGTTCATATTTAAATAAGCTACTACTTTTGGTGTATATCCTAATTTATTTTGCCATTTTTCTTTTAGTTCATGATTAATTTCGTCAATTCTTGTAGCTAGTGTTTGTGGATTAACGAAAAAGTGATCCTCTTCTTTTAAGTCAATTACTTCAACGTGAGCATTCATTCTTTCAGGTTCAATCGCAAATAAGCCATAGTTGGGGCCAGTTACTAAAATAACATCTTCAGGACGAGAAATTAAATTTAAAATTAAAGAGTAAGCATGCGTTGTTGAACAAGTAAAGCAGATATTATCTATTGATAATCCGTCATAATTTTCACTTTTATTAATTTTAAATCCTTCGCGATGAAGATAATCGACAAATTTTTGGCGAGCCTTGATGCTACCTACAGTACTAGGATACCAATAAAGAGTTTTATCTCTGGTTATATGTTTTATTTCATTAATACATCCTTTAAAAGGTTTTGTTTTCATTGGTGTTCCACTATGAAGACCATCATATTCAAATATTTCAGGAATGTTTGGATCACCGTATTCATGTACTTTAATACGAAAAAATTTAAAGGCTTCATCAATTTTATATACTGCTGGATAAAATGGTTTGTTGTCTTTTCTTTTACCAACACCACTACGGGTGTTTAGTAACTCAGGGTTGTTGTCTGTAAGTTCTTTTAATGCTTTGGAAAAGTTTTTTTCGTCATAGCTACCATATTTAATGGTTGTATCAATATTTAGTATTTTTTTGATAATTTTTTTACCTTTTTTAATAAATTTATTACTCACAATATCACCTTTTTTCTTTTATATTATATCATATTTAGATAATTGTTGATTTAAATTGACAATTGATTGTGTAAATTGGTATACTTTATTTAGATAGGATATGATTATATGAAGTTTAAATATAAAATGATGCTAGGGATTATTTTATTATTATTAACTTTTTCAATATATATATGTTTTAATTACAATGAAGTTATGCAAAAAATTAAACAAGTGATTAATAATGAATCTTTGGTTTTTACAATGGAAGATTTAAGTGTTAATTTTTTGACGGGTGATATCATTTCTTATAATGGTAGTGATTATGTAAAAGAATTTTCTATAACTAATAATAGTGATGAAGATATTTATTATAATATAGGACTTTTAAATGTAGTCAATTCTACCATTAGTGGAGTTAATTATGAACTAACTAGTACTAATGATGGTAGAAATATTTCAAAACGTGCTTTTCCTAAAGAAGATAAAGAATTAGTTAGCAAAGCGGTTATTGGTCCCGGTGTTACACAAAGATATACCTTAACTGTTACCGGTAAATTAGAAAATAATTCTCTGTTGGAAGCAAAAATATATGTAAGCAGTGA
>CALVJF010000117.1 GCA_944331885.1 uncultured Bacilli bacterium | reverse complement strand
TTCTTTTAATATTAAAAGATATAAAGAAAACATGAAAGCAAAATATCATTTAAGAGCAACTGATAAAATAAGTGATGCAATAGACAATATTGATATCATCAATAATGTTTTAAATGCTTTAAAATAATTGAACTTTTAAAATTTATTTGTTATACTAAGACCAAGGAGGTTAGGAAAAAATGAAAGAACTAGGAATAAATGATGCTGAATCACCAAGATTCATGCCCAAATTTATTAATCCTCTTTATTTAGCTGCTATAAATGATCAAGAAAAATTAAGAGGAGAAATACTATCCAGAATCAAAGAAGGAAATTTCAGTGAATTATATCCTTTAGCCAGCAATATTATTTTAACAGAAAAAGAATTAGAAGAAATATTTATTTCTTGGTGGATGTATGCTAAAGAAGATCTTATGAATTACTATGGTCTAGCTTTAAGCCAAAATAATTTAGAAAAGATCAAACAATTAGATGAAAATCGCAAGTTTTTGAAAAAAGAAGAAGGAATATCAAGATAAAAGATATTTCTTTTTTTGATTGCAATAATAATAAACCTATGGAATTAGTTAGTATCCATAGGTCATAATTGTCAGCCTTAAACTTCTATAATAATCCAGTCTGTTGTTTCACTTTTATTGGCATCTGGCCAACCTTCACCATCCCAATCTATCACCTTTAACTTAAACTGCATTTTATGAATTTCCTCAATTCCATTTCTTTCTAAAGAAGTATCCAACCAATCAATTTCCGTAGTTCCTCTAGTCCCTGGCAGTAAGGTAATAGACATTACAGTAGCCGTAACATTAATATCATTTACAAAAGCTAAAGTATCTCTTTGAATCGTTTTAGGTTCCGTAGAATTATTGACTATACTAAGTTCTAAACCTGATGAGTAAGATTTTATAGCTGAGTTATAAGCTACAATAGTAATAGTGAGTCCATCTTTATCATATATAACTTTATTTAAAGGAATATAAGTAGAAACTTGTTCGCAATAGCAGTCTACACTATCAGGGTTTCTAAGTTCTTCTCCCTCATCACAAGAAGTAATTAAGCAAGCAGGTAGTTGAGGTTCATAGTTATCTTCTTGCGGTGTATCATTACTTACAGGATCATCATTTGTTTGATTATTATTTTGAGAATTATTATTGTTATAATTATTATTGGTATTAGGCTTAGTTGTATTATTACTGCTATTGTTATTGGCGGGTTTATTTTCTTCTTTGTTTACTTCTTCTTCAACTTCCTGGACTGGTAAAACTTCGACATAAACATCTTCACCACTTTTTCCAGCAATATACCCTTTAATGCCATTGCTTGTTTCAATCAAATACCAATCAAAATCAGTTCCTTTTTCCTCTAATACAGTATAAATTTCCTCTTTATATACTTTTCCTAGTACATCAGAATTAACATTGGCATCTTTTCTAATATTAATATAATCTGTTTTTATGATAATTTGTTTTACAGTGTCATCTCTTTCATTAGACTGTAATATTTCTTCACTATTATTTTCCCGCTGATCTTCAGGTGTATTATCTTTTTTATTATCAATAAATACTTGAGATACTCCTATACCCACAATTAAAAGAGCTATAATTACTATAATGATTATCGCTTTATAATATTTTTTTATAAACTTCATTACTACTCACTTCTTTCTTTAACTAATTAAATTTATTTGTGCATCTTCTAAATTTAAAATGGCCGTAAATTTAACATTTTTAAATTCTTCTTTTGCTTTCTTACTTATATTATACTTAATTGTGCTAATATTTCAATATTAATTTATAAATTATAAATGAAAAAATAGAAAAAATTTTACCAATTACCTAATTTACTAATCAATATTATACGTGATATAATGAATTCGGTGGTAATTTATGGATTTATTTATTCCTGATATATATCAAAAAAGTATTTATGATATTAATTATAATAAATTAAAAAAGCAAGGTATTAAATGTTTGCTTTTTGATTTAGATAACACTTTAATTCCTGTCAATGTTTATATTCCAACCAAAAAAGTAAAAGAATTATTTTCTCGTTTAGAAAAAGACTTTAAAATTATTATCATCTCCAACAGTGGCAAAAAAAGGCTCATTCCTTTTAAAGAAGGATTAAATGTCGATGTTGCTTATTCTAGCCATAAACCATTTAAAAAGAAATATTTAAAAATAATGGCTATTTATAAATTAAAATACCATGAAATAGCGGCCATAGGTGACCAACTTTTAACCGATATTTATGGTGCCAATAGGGTAGGGGTTACATCTATTTTAATTAATCCTTTAGGTGACTATGAAAAATGGTGTACGAAAATAAATCGCTTTTTCGAAAGTTTTGTTTATCGTAAATTAAGAAAAAAAGGTTTACTAGAAAAGGGAGTTTACTATGAATAAAAGATGTATAGGTTGTGGCAGCATCATGCAAACAAAGGATGAATCACTATCCGGGTATACACCTGATTTAAAAAATACATACTGTCGTCGCTGTTTTCGCCTAAAAAATTATGGTGAAAAAAAAGAAGAAACAATTCATGAAGACCAAATTTTAACTAAAGTAAATAAAAGCGTTGGTCTAGCTTTCTTTTTAGTCGACTATTTAAATATTAATCGTCATTCTATAAACATTTTTAAACAAATAAAAATATCCAAAGTTTTAGTAATTAGTAAAAGTGACCTTTTAAGAAAAGAAATGAAATTAGAAAAAATCCGGAAGTGGTTAGAAGAAGTTTATCAAATTAATGATCAAATCTTATTTATCAGCTCCAAACCTACCTTTAAATCATCCAATATTTTTAAAATTATGGATCAAAGTCATACGAATACTGCTTATATCATGGGCATGACCAATGCCGGAAAAAGTACTTCTATCAATAAGCTTTTAAAAGAAGCTGGTATAAAAAAGGAAATTTTAGCTAGTAATAAACCCAA
>CALVJF010000116.1 GCA_944331885.1 uncultured Bacilli bacterium | reverse complement strand
GTAACGCATAAAAATTACCTTTGTTTACTCTAGATGGTACTAAATAGTCTCTTGCTCCCTCTGGTGTAGATTTACAAAGTACAGGAGTTTCTACTTCAATAAAATCTAAATTATTAAGATATTCTCTAGTTGCATAAGTAACATTATTTCTTAAAACCATGTTATTTAAAAGAGTTGGTCGACGTAAATCTAAATAACGATATTTTAAACGTGTATCCTCCAAAGCCGTCGTATCATCAGTAATTGCAAAAGGTACTTCTTTGGAAGTATTAATTAATTCTAAATATTCAACGTCTACTTCAATTTCTCCAGTTGCCATCTTTAGATTTTTACTTTCTCTTTCAACAATCTTACCAATTACTTTAATTACATATTCATTTTTAATCTCTTGAGCAACTTCATAATATTGATTTTCTGGTCTTACAACTACTTGCATAATACCAGATCTATTTCTTAAATCAATAAATATTAATCCTCCTAGATTCCTTACTTTACTTGCCCAACCTAATAAAGTAATCTCTTCACCAACATTATTAATATTATAATGTTTGTACTTTTCCATAATATCAGTCCTTTCTTTAATATAAAAACAGTTATTCATCCCGAAGGGACGAATAACTGTTAAATCCGCGGTACCACCCAATTTATTATCTATAAGATAATCTCTTTATTTATAACGGCTCACCACCGACTTATTTTTCAATAAGTAACTCCAGAATGTCTTCTTAATAATTCCTTAATAGTTTCCACCAACCACTATCTCTCTAAAAAATTCCTTATTAATACTCTTTTCTTTCTTCGTCGATACGATGATTATAAATCAAACTTATCATTTTGTCAAAACATATTAAACTCTTTTATTCTCCCCAATTAATTCCATATCATCAGTTAAACATTTAATTCTTTCAATAATTCTCCTTGCTTTAACTCCATCGACACTACTTCCACTATTTGCTAAATGTATTTCTAATTCATTAATATCTAAATTCGATGTAAAAAAAGTTACTTTTTTATTGTTCATTCTATATTGTAAAATAGTTCCTAAAATTTCATCTCTTCCCCACTCTGTAACTTTTTCTGCACCAATATCATCAAGTAATAAAAAATCAACTTCCATTAAATATTCCATTTTACTTCCAAAATCATCAAAATCACTCTTTAAATCCCTTAATAATTCTGGAAAATAAACTACTTCACAAGTACTTCTCCTCTTTGCCAATTCATTAAATAAAGCCTTTAAAATAAAAGTTTTTCCACATCCAAAATTACCATGTAAATATAAGCCTTTTAATTTTTCATTATTCTCCAGTTTAGTTAAGAATTCTTTTATCCATTTAATCACTGGCAATCTTCTCTTATCATCAAGAGTAATATCTTTAATACAAATATTTTCCTTACTTCTATCTTTAAGACTTACTTCTTGTTGATATTTACAAGGTATTAAATTAAATACTAATTTGCCATTTCTTAATATAGGGTAATCCACATGACCCTCTACTTTATTTTTACAAAATACTAAACCTTTACAATCCTTACAATTATTTAATTCCCCAACAGTATTTTCTAATTTAGAAGTATATTTCATAGCCAAATCATCATTAATCTTCAATCTTTTAATTAATTTTTTAAATTCATTATTTTTTAAAGCCTCTTGATAACTACTAAATAATTCTTTACTATTACTATCAAAATTTACTTTAGCCAATTTTATCACCTCATATCAACCATATTAAATAGATCTTCCAATTCTTTACTTTCTTCTTCGGTTGGAGTTTCTTTTTTTATTGTTTCATTAAACCAAACAGGTTCTTTATTACTAATCTTTTTAACTGTTCCAGATACTTTTTTTATAATTTTCTTTTGCTCTTTTTGAATACTTTCCAAAGCATCCAAAGCTGTTTCTACTCCATTACGCTTTAACTGACCAGCTATGGCTTCCATAAAAGTTCTATTTAATTTATTATTATTTTTCTTTAAAGTATAATAAACTATAACATTAACAACACCTGGTTTTAAACCTACTTCTATAATTAAATCTTCAATCAATTTTAAATCTCGATCAGTAGGTTTACTTCCTTTATTTTTACTTTTTAAAAAATCATAAGGAGTTGTATTTTCAAATACATAAACAATTTTAGCTTTATTAGAATTATCACCAACTGGACTTTTCAAATAATCAGGTTGAGTTCTATATACTAGAGTAGGTAATTTCCCATAATTATATTGATAATACTTTTGTACACTTTTCCGTAATTCTACACTATTAATTTTTCCATTTTCCTCTAAAACTAGACGAATAATTTCTCCCATTTTAACTGTATCTATATTATATATAAAAGCTAAATTATTAATTAACTCTTTATTTCTCTTATTAAAAGTTTTATCGTTAATTATCCCTTTAGGCATCATACTTATTAATGTATCAAAATCAATTACATCATCAACACTTACCCCTAAACATTTACGTTCTTTAATATCAACTTTATCAATATAAGTACTACTCTTAAAAACCATATTCATCATTTTAGTAATATCATCATATTCATTCAAATTTAATTTCAACGCTTGATATTCTCTTCGTAATAAATCATACTCAGTCTTTCCAATATTATTATACAAAACAACATTTAATACTGGATGATTTAAAAATTCACTAGCGCTCAAAGGAGAGTATAATTCATATACATATTTATTAACATCACCACATTTAACATATGTTTTTAAAAGTCCTACTGCTTCTAATGACTCACGAGCCCTTTTAATTAAATCTAAATCTGTTTTTAAAATGCTCATTAAATGATGATGCGTTAAATCTATACTCATAATTTCCGTTCGATTTAAATCACGCCATAAAGTTAAATATAAAGTAACAGGCAAAGAACCAATTATCGGCATATAAAAAGTAATTAAAGTATCACGATCTTTATCATTTAATACAGTTTTATTAATTACT
>CALVJF010000115.1 GCA_944331885.1 uncultured Bacilli bacterium | reverse complement strand
TTTTTATAAAATAAATCTAATGTAGAGTTAGAAGATTTTAAAATTCTTAATGTACTAGAAGTTGATGGTAAATTAACTGTAATATGTCAAAATAGCACCAATGCTTCTAAATACCAAGTAACTATTACCGATGAAGATGAAAATGTTCTTCTTTCCGAAAGTAATTCCTCAAACCGCATAGATATTTCACAATTGCGTATTGCTTACAATCAAGAAGTATATATTAATGCCATTGCTCAAAATCAAGAATTAAGCAAAAAATCAAGTAATACTTATAAATATATTTCTAAAGAGCCAACTATAAGTGAAAATACTAGCCATATCATAACATCTGATAATGACGTTTATATCAATATTTTAGGGGATATTAAGCAAGAAAAATACACTCTTCGTTTAAAACATCAAAATATAACATTGTATGAAACAATTATTAACGATAATAGTATCAAAATAGCTTATGATTATTTAAAAGGATATGATGGTCGTCTTACTGCATACATAATAAATTCTGATAACTATATAGTTAACGAATTTAATATTTATAATAATCCTATCCTAGTTGGAAATATCTATATAACTTCACCATCTAATAATTTAAGCATAAACTGGGATGATTTAACAGTGACTTATCAAGGTGGGGACAACGCTACAAAATATTTATTAAAAATTTATAATGGTAAAAAATATATTGCAAGTTTTGAAGGAACAAATAATCAAGTAACAATTCCAGCTAAGACTTTTAAAACTAATACATCATACACTCTAGAATTATTAGCAATGTATAATGATTACGAAGAAATTGCTAAAAAAACTACTATCGATATCTTTATCAAAAACCAACTAGAAGTTAAACCAGTAACAGTAGATTATAATTACAATTATCTCCGTAGTGGTACTAAATTGACACTAGCAACCCAAACCAAAGGCGCTACAATAAAATATACTACTAATGGTAAAGATCCAGTAAAATATGGCATAGTTTATCAAAATCCAATTATTATTACTGAAAATATGACCTTAAAAACAGTAGCAATTAAAAAGAATCAAAAAAACAGTGCTATAAATACATATAAATTGAAGGTTGGATATAAAACTCCAGTTGTTTATTTAAGCCCATCTAATCAATATTTAAACTTTGGTGTTAGTAGCGTTGGTTATACTAACGAAAGAGAACAAATGAATAAAGTAGCTGATTATATTGAACAAAAGTTAAAAGAATCAGGAATAATTGTTTATCGTAATAATCCCCAAGATGATATGAGTAAATGGCTTTCAGAAAGTCGTAATGTTAAATCTGATTTGCATTTTGCCATTCATTCTAATGCTAGTGCAAATCATAATACCAAAGGCATGGAAATATTTGTAGACGATAAAACCTCTCCAGCACTATCAATTGCCACCAAAATTTATCGGAATTTATATGCTATTTATCCTAATAAAGATGCAACAACTGATCGTGGAGTTCGCTATGCCCAAGGATCTTTAGGAGAGGTAAAAGAAATAAATATTAAAAATGGAGTTTTAATTGAAATTGCCTTTCATGATTATGAAGAAGATGCTCGATGGTTAGTTGATAAACAAAAAGAAATCGGCTATAATATTGCCAATAGTATAATTGATTACTTTCAAATGAATTAGGAGGAAAAATATGGAAGAGAAAGAAATAAAAACTAAAAAGCCAAAGAAACCAACAGGCAAAAATACCAAGAAAAAATCAACACAAGCTAAAAAGACACCTGCTAACGTTACTAAAAATAATCAAAAAACCACTACAAAACCAATAGAAAAAGAACCAATATCTAAATTAGAAGAAAAAAAATCCGAAACAAAAATAATTGAAAACACCCCTTCAAAGCACAATGCTAAATATCAAATTAAAAACGAAAAACTTGTTTTGTGTTTTCTAGGATTAATTATTATAATTTTATTATTTGGAATATTTTATGTAATATATATAAATAAAAAAGAAGAAAATCGTATCGCTGAATATGCCAAAAAAAGTCAGCAAACTACTAACTCGATCCGAGTAGATGAAAGCGATGATGTAGTACCTGGTACAGTAGACTATGCTAATATTGAAGAAGTTAATTATGAAGAATTGCAAAAGATGCTTAAAGAAAAAAAGAATTTTATTTTGCTAGTTTCTAGTCGCCAGTGTAATGCTTGTAACATGTATCAACCTATTTTAAGTGATGTCTTAGGAGAATTAAATAAAACAGCTTACCGAATAGAAACAACTAAATTATCAGCCGACGATAAAAAAAGTTTAGGAGATTTATTTGAACTAGAATCAACTCCGACAACAATCATTATTGCTAAAGGCCAAGAAAAAGAGCAAATTAAAGGTTATATGGATACTGAAAATACTAAAGAATGGATAGAAAAAAACTCCTAACTTTAGTTTTTTTTAAAATTTACTTAATTTGAAAAAAATGATACAATAACCAAGTGGTGATTATCAATGTTAAATATTAAAAATGTAAGTATTAAAGTTGCAAATAAAGAAATATTGCATGATTTGAATTTAAAGATAAATGAAGGTGAAATTCACGTTTTAATGGGACCTAATGGAATAGGTAAAAGTAGTATTTGCAAAACAATCATGAAAGCCCCAGGTTATGAAGTAACTTCTGGAACTATAACATATAATAATCAAAATTTACAAGAACTAACAACTGATACTATAGCTAAATTAGGAATTATGTTTATAATGCAAAATCCAACTGCTGTTGAAGGCGTAACCAACGCAGAATTGTTACGTACTGCTTTAAGTACCAAAAATAACGAACATGTTGATATTTTTAAATTTAATAAAGAAATGGAAAATATTTGTCAAAAAATTAATCTACCTAAAAGTTTTATCCATCGCAATGTTAATGAAGGAATGAGTGGCGGCGAACGTAAAAAAAATGAATTACTCCATGTTTGGATGTTAAAGCCTCAACTTTTATTACTTGATGA
>CALVJF010000114.1 GCA_944331885.1 uncultured Bacilli bacterium | reverse complement strand
TTTCTACCCCAACTGGTCCACCATTAAATTTCATGATTAACGCCTCTAAATATTCAATATCAACCGCATCTAATCCAAAATCATCAACATTTAATCTTTTAAGAGCCATTTTAGTAATCTCTTCGTCAATTTCACTACATCCTAAAACTAAGGCAAAATCACGAACTCTTTTAAATAAACGATTGGCAATACGAGGGGTTTTACGGCTACGATTAGCAAGCTCTCTAGCTGCTTCATCAACAATTGGCATTTCTAAAACTCGACTAGTTCTTTTAATAATGCTAAACAACTCATCAGGTGTATAATAATTTAATTTAGAAATAATTCCAAAACGATCACGTAAAGGACTAGAAATATCTCCAGCCCTTGTTGTAGCACCGACCAGAGTAAAAGGAGGTAAATCAATTTTTATATTTCTTGACCCACCATCACTATTAGATATAACTATATCTAATTCAAAGTCTTCCATTGCTGGATATAATATTTCTTCAATATATCTTGGCATACGATGAATTTCATCAATGAATAAAACATCTCCTGGTTCCAAAGTTGATAAAACAGCAGCTAAATCGCCACTTTTTTCAATTGAAGGACCACTAGCAGTTTTTAAATTAGTACCTAACTCATTAGCAATAATGTGAGCTAAAGTAGTCTTTCCAAGTCCTGGAGGTCCATATAATAATACATGATCTAATACTTCTTCTCGCATTTTACATGCTTTAATAAATACTCTAATATTTTCCTTAATATCAGTTTGACCAACATATTCATCTAAACTACTTGGACGAATACTATTATCCATATCATCAGCATTGATATTTTCTCCACTAAGTAATTTACTCATTAAATCACCTACTTAATAACAATTTTAAAGCTTCTTTTACTTGATCTTCAACACTTAAAGAATAATTAACATTTGGCAATATTTTTTTAATATCCGCTTTCTTATACCCTAAACTTTCCAAAACATTTACTAGTTCATCAAATCCATCACTAGTAAATAATTCATCATTCTTAACTAACTTACCTTTTAAATCCAAAATAATCTGTCTAGCAATTTTATCTCCCACTTTTGGAAATTTAGTTAAATAAATTAAGTTTTCTCTTTCAATAGCATCAGCTATTCCATTAACACTACCAGTAGCTAACATCGGCAAAGCCATCTTAGGACCTACACCCTTAACATTTATTAATCTTAAAAATAAATCTTTTTCTTCATTATTTCTAAACCCATATGAAGTATATTCATCTTCTCTTATATGAGAATATACATATATTTTATATTCATTACCTGTTTGATAAACATAAGGATTAGCCACATATATTAAATAACCAATTCCATTATTATCAAGTACTACATAATTGCTACCATAATCAGTAACAATACCTTTTATATAATTATACATATTCCACATCCTTACATATTAAGTATAGCAAACTATTGTTCTTATTACAATAAAAAAGATTTATAGCGTAAAACTATAAATCATAAATTAATCCAATGTATATGGATCTTGTGCCGTACCACTTCCACCAGTAAATTGAAGAGTATTTTTTAAAAAAATTACTGGTCTAACTGCATTTTCAATATCATATGGGTGATGTGAAAAATAGCCATTGTCATTAATATAGGCAACACCATTATTTATAGAATTCATTAAAAATAAATATATCGCATTATTTTCAGGATCGTCTAAGCTATGTTTTCTATTAGGTTCCAAAATATTATTAACAGTTGCTCTATCAACAAACAAACCATAGCTATCCAAATCTATGTCATTTGAAGTAAACATGTCTCCGTAAGATATCAAACCAAAAGAAGAAGAAAAATATGTATTTCGTGTTTCTTTATAATTTACTCCACAAAGACTAATTCCAGTTTCACAATTTGTAGCATCATATTTGCCCATAGACAATTTATGACTAAAAGTAGATCTAAAATCGCTGCTTATTGATTCTGCGAATGTTTTAATATAATTATAAATAGTTTGATTTTCGTTAAATATTTCTGACGTACCATATACAGAATAATTTTTTAAAGTACCATTTAAAACAACCTTGATATCACCATTATCTTCTCTTTTTACAACCCTAAACAAACATTTTTTATCATTTCCACACTCATCTGAAATTGTAGGAACATTTATATATTCTCCTATCATTACGTCATTAATGCTAGAACTAATATTAAAATTACTATTTGTAAAAGACTCTGATAACGTTCCTTTTCCCTTATTAATTGAAATATCTTTTATTTTAATTACAGGCCTTATTCCAAAAGCATCACTATGAAAAGCTTTGCTTATAGTACCAACTTTATTTAAAGAATTAAAAAAAAAAAAAAAAACATTTTCATACAAATTTGATAGCATAAAATTATCATCAATATCTAAAAAAGATCCTGCTTCCCCCGCTCTGGCATACTGTTCATATTCTAACAAACCATATTTTCTTTCGACAATTTTTTTCTCTGTACTATTGTATTCGCCAATATTATAATAATTTAATATTAAATTATTTTTTATTTCATTAGGCAAAACATCATAAAATTCTTCTTTTAACCACATATCAATATAACTATTTTTATAATCTTCTTCATTTTTCCATGGAAAATAAGCTAAACTAAGATTAGTTATGGGCTGGCTAGTAATTAAAGTTAAAGTATTTTCTTTAGTATTAAATTCAATTACTTGCCATTGGTGGCCACCATACCAAATATAATTATTAGCTACTTGTTCTCTTGTTCCCTTATAATAATAAATATCTGGATTTTCACTATCTTTTAATAAACCATATTCAGTATTTTCTTCATCATATTGTGCTAATAAAATATTTATTAAATTTGGACCTTCACCTCCAACGCTTACAACAACTACTTTACCACTTAAACTTTTACCCTCTCCTTGTTCTAAAGTTGTCGCCTCATCCATCCATAATCTTAAATCATAAGTAATACTTTCATCAGGTTTTAACCAACCATTTGCA
>CALVJF010000113.1 GCA_944331885.1 uncultured Bacilli bacterium | reverse complement strand
ATTAGATTATAACATGTAAACTTCTTAAAATAAAACAAAAAATATTTAAAGTTAAATATTTAACATAATAGTTAAACTATAAATTGAAAAGTTAAGTGTTAAAATTAATGTTTGACAATTTTTTATAAAAAGATGTATACTAATAGACATAAAGCAATTGATGAAGACGTCAATATTTAAGTATTTTAAAGAGAATCAACTAAAATGGTGCGAAGTTGATAAAAGAAAAAATATTGAGAATCACTTCTGATGTTTCATGAGGATAAGTCATGAACGGTTAATTCCGTTATAAAAATAAGTGTATGAAAATATTCATAAATTAAGGTGGTACCGCGGTTCGTTTCGCCCTTAAATTATGAATATTTTTTTATTAAAGAAAGGAAGATAATAAATGAAAAAATTTGAAAGTTTAGACAATCGTCCAGTAAGTGAGGTAGAAAATTCTATTTTAGAATCATGGGGAAGTGTAAATGAGATTTTAGATAAAACCATTGCTAATCGCTCTGAAGCTGAAAATTTTGTATTTTACGATGGCCCAGCAACTGCTAATGGTCATCCTGGCCTTCATCACATGTTAGCTAAGTTTTTAAAAGATACTTTTTGTAAATATAAAACAATGCAAGGTTATCGTGTTTTAAGAAAAGTAGGTTGGGACACACATGGTTTACCAGTTGAACTCCAAGTAGAAAAAGAACTAGGTTTTACTGGTAAAAAAGATATTGAAGAATACGGAATTGAAGCATTTAATCAAAAATGCCGTGAAAGTGTTTGGAAAAACGAAAAATCTTTTTCAGAATTAACTAGCAAAATGGGGCAATTCATAGATTTAAAACATCCTTATGTTACTTATAACAATGATTATATTGAAACAGAATGGTGGATTTTAAAAAAATTCTTTGATGAAGGACTATTTTATCAAGGAAATAAAATATTACCGTATTGCCCACGTTGTGGTACAGGTTTAGCATCTCACGAAGTAGCACAAGGTTACAAAGAAGTTAGTGTTGACACTGTTATTGTTCCAATGAAAAAGAAAAACGAGGATGTTTATTTCCTAGTTTGGACTACAACTCCATGGACATTAATTGCCAATGTTGCAATTTGCGTAAATCCAGATGAGAATTATTGCTTAGTAGAGTCAATGGATTATAAATTTATTGTGGCTGAAAAATTAGCTAACTCAGTATTAGGTGATGATTACAAAGTATTAGAAACATATAAAGGTAAAGAATTAGAATATATTGAATATGAACAACTAATCCCTGAATTAAACATTAAAGGTAAAGCTTTTTATGTTACTTGTGATAATTACGTAACTATGGATAGTGGTACTGGAATTGTCCATTTAGCCCCAGCATTTGGTGAAGACGATTCCAAAGTTGGTAAAAAATACAAATTACCATATGTTAATCCCGTAGGAGAAGATGGTTGTTATACTGAAGGACCATGGAAAGGCAAATTAGTATTTGATGCTGATTTAGATGTTATTAAGTATTTAAAAGAAAATGATAAATTGTTTAAAAAACAAAAAATAGTTCACAATTACCCTCATTGTTGGCGCTGTTCAACTCCATTAATATATTATTCAAAACCAAGTTACTACTTAGAAATAACTAAAATAAAAGATCAAATAATTGCTGCTAATAAAACTGTTAATTGGTATCCAAAATTTGTTGGAGAAAAAAGATTTGGTAATTGGTTAGAAAACTTAAATGATTGGGCAATTTCTCGTAATCGTTATTGGGGGACTCCACTACCATTATGGACTTGTGAATGTGGGTATGAAGAAATGATTGGCTCTCGTGAAGAACTAATTAATAAAGCAGTAGAAAAAATAGATACCACAATAGATTTACATCGCCCATATGTAGATGAAGTTCATATTACTTGTCCAAAATGTGGTAAATTAATGCAACGTGTAACTGATGTTATTGATTGTTGGTTCGATTCAGGATCTATGCCATTTGCCCAATACCATTATCCATTTGAAAATCAAGAATTATTTAATTCCCAATTTCCGGCTGATTTTATATGCGAAGGCATAGATCAAACCCGTGGCTGGTTTTATACGCTTTTAGTTATATCAACTTTTGTTAAGGGAGTTTCACCTTATAAAAACGTTTTAGTTAACGATCTAATTCAAGATGCCGAAGGCAAAAAAATGAGTAAAAGTAAAGGTAATATTGTTGAACCATTTACAACAATGAAAGAATATGGAGCCGATACAGTTCGCTTCTATTTGCCTTACGTTTCACCAGTATGGACTCCATTAAGATTTGATATTAACGGTTTAAAAGAAGTGCATTCTAAATTTTTCAATCCATTAAAAAATACTTATAATTTCTTTGCTTTATATGCTAATACAGACAATGTTGATATTGCTAAATGTAATGTTGAATACGCTAAAAGGGAAGAAATCGATAAATGGTTATTAAGTAAATATCATCGTCTATTAAAATATGTTACTGAATCATACGATGAATATGACTTAAATAAAGTTGTTAAAGCTTTAACTGAATTTGTATCAGAAGATTTATCTAATTGGTACATAAGAAGAAATAGAAAACGTTTCTGGGCTAACAAAATGGATAATTCTAAAAAAGCAGTTTATATAACAACTTACGAAGTATTAGTTGGCTTATCCCAAATGATAGCGCCAATAACACCATTTATTTCAGAAGAAATTTATCGTAAATTAACTAATCAAGAATCAGTTCATTTATCTGACTTCCCACAATATAATCAAGAATTAATTAATTATGAAATTGAAAGAAAAATGGATCTTGTTCGTGATTTAATTAGCATTGGTCGCTATGTTCGAGAAGAAAATAAAATTAAAGTTCGTCAACCACTTAGTGAAGCACTACTAGATGGTAAAAATGCAGAAGTAATTGGAGATTTAGTATCTTTAATTGAAGAAGAACTAAATGTTAAAAAAGTGACATTTGTTGATAATTTAAGTGAATATATGAATATCAACGTTGTACCTAATTTCAAAATTTGTGGCGCTATGT
>CALVJF010000112.1 GCA_944331885.1 uncultured Bacilli bacterium | reverse complement strand
TAAGTCTAGATGCTTCAATGTATTTTTTTATTTATTATATACAAGTAAGTATTGTCATTTCTTCTTTGTTATATTTTGTAAAAAAATTTATATTTTCAAAGGAAATGTATAATAAAGTAGTTTTTTATTTTCTTTTAATGCTTTTTTTTGTATTGATATCAATTAATTATTCTATTCCTTATTTTGGATTATCTTCTTATTTTGTTGCTTACTCAATATTTTATATTATAGGTTATTTAAGTATGGAATATAATTTTACTTCAATAAAATCTTTTATAGCTTTTGAAGCTTTATTATTATTTATTATTCTATTTGCTTTTCATTTTTATGGTTATGAAATAAGTGATTTACAGAGTTTAAAAATGTCAATGAATTTTCTATATCCTTTAATTTCACTTCCGAGTTTATTTTTAGTTATTTATTTGAGAGATAAGGCTAAATATGGTAATAAATTGTGCAGATTAATTAATTTTATTGGTAAAGATGCCCTTTTTATGTTTTTTGCGCAAGGATTGAGTTCTTCGTTATTATTTTATATTGTTACTTTAATAAATATTAAGTTATTATGTTTGAATATATTGTTAATGTGTATAATTAATTTTATAATTGCTATATTATTTTTTTTATTTTTGTTGTATTCTTATAAATGGATAAGTAAATTATTAAAAAAAATTATAGAAAAATATGATATATGGAATTTTTTTCTTTTGTGAAAGGAAAGTAAAATAAGATGATAAAAAAATTGTGGAATAAGTGTTGGGATATATATCATCAACACGAGGAAATATTTAATTATTTAATTGTTGGTGGATTAACAACAGTTGTAAGTCTTGCTACTTATTATGGATCAGTATTAACTTTTTTAGATCCAAATGTGGGATGGCAATTGCAAATTGCTAATCTATTTAGTTGGGTATGTGCAGTTACATTTGCATATGTAACGAATAGAATATTTGTTTTTAAGAGTAAAGAAAAAAATAAAGTTAAAGAAATAACTAGTTTTGTTTCATCAAGAGTAATGACTTTATTATTAGATATGGGAATAATGGGATTATTTGTTACTATTTTACACTTTAATGATAAGATAATGAAAGTAGTAGTTCAAGTGGTTGTTACGATATTAAATTATATATTTAGTAAATTATTTGTTTTTAAGAAGAGCTAATCTTCTTTTTCTTTACATTAATTTACATTAAATTCGATAGCTAATTGTAAATAATTAAAAAAATTATTTATAATTAAAGAAGAGGTGTTAGTTATGAAATATACTCCTAAAAGATTACAAGATAATAATCCGTATAATGGTAAAAAAATAAGAAAATTTATTATATTTCGTAATGATATGTGTCGAGTATTAACAGCATTTGGTTTAGTAGGGGTAACTTTATGTGGTTCATGGGTTTTAGCTGATAGCAATAAAATTGAATCGCAAGCTCAAGTATCTTCTTATAACATTCAATCAATTAATCATAATGTAAAATATTTTAATGAGTTAGCAATAAAGCAATTAGAAGAAAGTGTTAAAGCAAAAATTGGTGAAGAAATTTCTAAAAATCCTAATAAGTTTTTGGATGAAAATGTTCAGGAAGAATCTAAGGTAGAAGAGACGGAAGAAGAGAAATACATTAAATTATATTGTGATGTTTATGGAATTAATTATGATAAAGTTTATGCTAAACTTGCAGAATTAACTGATAACTTTATGGACGAAGAATATCTTAATAATTATGTTATTGGGGAATCAATGATGAAAGGAAGACATGTTGATTGCAACAGTAAGGAAATGGCAATATTGTTAGCAGTTAGGTCGATTGCTCAATTACCAGAGGATTATGGATTTACTGATGCTGATTTAGTTACTGGTAAAGAGTATGAAACAGATTTAGATTATTCACATCAAATTGGATATGTTTCCAATGTTTTAGGAGTAGATCCTGCTTTAAATTATGCAATTTGTCGAACTGAGTGTGGTTTTAAAAGCGAAATGTTTTTAACTAAAAATAATCCTAGTGGATTAAAATTTGGCTCAGAATGGGCAGTATTTCCTAGTCCGGCTGCTGGCTTTATTGAGCAAGCTTGTGAATTATTAAAATATAAAATAGATGGTGTAGAAAGTATTGCTGATATAGGAGCTATTCATGCACCATTAAGTGATGGCAATTATGAATGGGTAAGTAATGTTACTGCAATATATAATGAAGCATTAGAAAATTATGAAAGCTTATTTGGTGGCGAAGAAAAAGTTAATTTAACATTATAAAGGAGATATTGTATGAGTGTTGAGGAAGTAGAGCAATTACGTTGTAAAGCGGTTAAATCTTTTTATATAAGTTTAGGAATTTATTTATTGTGTATGTTTTGAATAATATTTGTATTTAAAATAGCCATGATTCAGTTAATATTCTTTTTAGGAATTTTTGGAATTGTTATTGTTTCAATATTTACTAGCTTTAAATATAAAAAATTTGCTAATGAATATAAAAAAGTAATTGTTGCAAATAGTTTTAAGGAAGTATTTACTGATGTTAATTATGAGATAGATCGAGGGATTAGTCATGCTGTTATTAATTCAACAGGAATGATGAGAATGGGTAATAGATTTTATTCTAATGATTATGTAAGTGGTAAATATAAGAATATTAAATTTGAATGTTCTGATGTTGTTATTCAAAATGAAACCAAGGATAGTGATGGCGATTCCCATACTACTACATATTTTAGTGGACAATGGTTTATATTTGATTTTAATAAAAAATTTAAAGCAAATTTTCAAGTTAGGGAAAGCTCTTTTATAAATGCTAGACTTGGTAGTATATTTGATAATTCTCGTTATGAGAAAGTAGAATTAGAGGATATGGAATTTAATAAGAAATTTGATGTTTATGCCCAAAATCCTTTAGATGTTTTTTATGTTTTAACTCCTGCAACTATGGAAAAAATAAAAGAATTGGAAAATAATTCTAATGGACATTTATTATTTTGTTTTATTGATAATAAATTGCATGTTGCTTTATATAATAATAAAGATTTATTTGAACCTAAATTATTTAAAAAAGTGAATTATGAAGA
>CALVJF010000111.1 GCA_944331885.1 uncultured Bacilli bacterium | reverse complement strand
AATATATTTGAAAGATTATCAAAAATAGATGAAGCTCAGAAAAAGATTGATAGTTTATCGACTGAAATAGTTTCTTTGCAAAGTGTTTTAACTGATAAAAAAACAAGAGGAATTTTTGGAGAAGTAAATCTAAATTATATATTAAGTAGTGTTTTTGGAGAAAAAAAAGAGATATATGATTTACAACATAAAATGAGTAATGGTACTTTGGCAGATGCCATACTATATGCTCCTAAACCACTTGGTACAATTGTTATAGATTCTAAATTTCCTTTGGAAAATTATCAAAAAATGACAGATAAAAGTTATTCCCAAATTGAGAGAGATAATGCTTTAAAATTATTTAAATTAGATGTTAAAAAACATATTGATGCTATTAGTGAAAAATATATTATTCCAGGTGAAACAACTGGGGAAGCAATTATGTTTTTGCCAGCTGAAGCAATATTTGCAGAAATAAATGCTTATCATCCTGATGTTTTAGAATATGCATATAAAAAAAAGGTATGGATTACAAGTCCTACTACATTGATGAGTACTTTATCTATAATATCAATGATAATTAAAAATATGGAAAGAGATAAGTATGCTGCTGTTATTCATGAAGAATTAAATAAATTAAGTTTAGAGTTTGCTAGATATCGTGATCGTTGGGATAAATTGAGTAGAAGTATTGATACGGTTACTAAAGATGTTAAGGATATTTATACTACTACAGATAAGATAACTAAAAGATTTGAAGCTATTAATAGCGTAGATACAAAATTATTAAGTCATAATGAAAATGAAAAGAGTGATTATTAATTAATCACTCTTTAAATAATTTACTAATGTCTGTGTCTAAGGCTTTGGCAATACGATATAGTGTATCAACTGAAAAAGTGTTGGCAACTTTTAAAGATTCTATTTGGCGAATATAATCGTGTGATAAATCTGTTTTTTCTGCTAATTGGGCTTGGGTTAATCCTTTTTCTTGACGAATTTTTTTTATGTTTATGCGAATAATATCATAAATATGGGATTCTTTCATACTATTGCCATGAAAATTTTCTCATTTTATTATTTAATTGTATGTGAATTGACAACTCACATTTGTGATGATATACTTTTTCTGATAATAGGAAGGAGTTGGTAGTAATGAAAGTATTTAATGCTGAGAAAGAGTTAAAAAGATTAAATAGGAACTATACTAAAAAAAATTTAGGTATTGGGATTTTTGCTATTTTAATAGCATTAACTATTGGTAGTTCTTATGCTATTTTTAGTATACCCAAGCAAGATCATGTTATTCTTAAAGGTACAGTTGGAGATTTTACTGTTAAAGATATTCAATTGGCCGTTTTAGTTGAAGGTGAAAAACAAGACAATTTTCCAGCAAAAGGTTCTGGTTATGTTTTTGATAGTTTAACTTGTGATAATGGTACAACTGGGACGTGGGATAGTAATAGTTGGAATATAAAAATTTTTTTTGAAGGACCCGATAAGTGTGTTGTTAGCTTTGTAGAGCAGACTCAAGTTGAAGCAATTTTAGCACTTAATCCTAGCAACCTTTCCTTAGGTCGTGGTAAATCTGGTGACGTAATTTATACCTATAATGGTGATGGAGAAATTACGTGTTCAGCACCTGAAACTCTGTCTTGTACGATTAATACGTCAACAAAAACTATTTCGGTGAAGCATGTCTCAGGTGGTGATGGAAATTATGTTGTAAATATTTTGGCTAGTGAAACAAGTAGTTATTTTGCTGCTAGTAGTATTTTAAATGTATCTGTCACTTGTTTAGATCCTAAAACTTTTGTTTATATATGGGATAGAAAAAGAAAGAAAAAGAGAAAGATAAGAATTAAGGATGTTAAAGTTGGTGATATTGTTTATAGCTATAATGAGACTAAGAAATCGGTTGTTACTTCGGTTGTAAAAAAGGTTCATATTCATAAGAGTAGAGCTATTTACGATTTATATGTTGCGGGAGAAGTTATTAGAATTACGGGTTCTCATCCATTATTTGTAAATGGTATGGGTTATTGTGAAGTAAATCGTCTTGAAGTAGGTTATGAGCTAATTGGATTGGATGGTCAGTCACATGTTGTTGAGAAAGTTGAACCTGTTTATGTTGAAGAAGAATGTGAAATGTATTGTTTAGAATTAGAAAACAATAAATCTTTCTCAATAGGTAAAAATTCTTTAGTGTCACTTGCTATGTATGTAGGAATATTATCAACTATTTCCCTCAGTAATGAAATGGCTGTTTCCGCGGTTGTTGGATATGGATATTGAGGTATGTTTACTATTGATGTAATTATTCCAGCTTATAATGCCCATAGAACTATTGATGCAACTTTGAGGTCAATTGCTAGTCAAACATATAGAAAAAATCTTAAAGTTTACATTGTTAATGATGGTAGTGAAAAAGACTATGATAGATTTGTAAAAAAATATCAGTCTTTTTTATCTATTGTTGAGTTGAAATTACGAAAAAATAAAGGCTTGGGTTTTGCAAGACAATGGGGGATTGAGCATAGTAATTCGGAATATATTATGTTTATTGATGCAGATGATATTTTTTATGATGAATACGTAATTGAAAATATTTATAAAGTTATGCTAAGAAACCAAAATATAAATTTTTTAATTAGTAAAGTTTTAGCAAAGGATGAGGATGTTTTAACTCTTACTTATACACATGGGAAGGTTTATCGAAGAATATTTTTGAAGAGGTTCAATATTAAATCTAAAAACTTCTATTCTCATGAGGATTTGGCCTTTAATTTATGTAATTATTTTCTATGTAATAGTACTGAATTTTTAAAGATTTATGATATAACATACGTTTATAAAGATGTTGCTTGTTCTTTGACTAAAGTAAATAATAATAAATATTTGTTAGCAAAGTCATTTTTAGATAGTTATTATTATGCAATGAAGATTGCCAAAAAAAATAATTGCCAAGGGAATGCTTTTCAATATTCAATAGTGATTTTTTATAGTTTATTTTGTACTTATTCAAAGAGGTTTGCAAATTTATCTTTTGAAGATAATGATAAAATAAAATTTATGAAAATGAGTAAGATATTTTATTATAAATATAAAAAATATATTAATAGTAAGATAAATCTTTATGGTAGTAATTTG
>CALVJF010000110.1 GCA_944331885.1 uncultured Bacilli bacterium | reverse complement strand
GTTCAAGAGTTAAAACTAGTTATTGAAGATTTTAAATACTTAATTACCGGTGATTATTATCAAAAAATAATGGAAACATTAAATAATCTGTTCCAAGCTCAAACAATTGATGAAGTTTTAATTAATCTAAGTTTCCGTTTTCCATCCCTTCCTAAGGGAAGCGATGAAGAAATAAAGAATTATAAGGAGCAAAAAATAACTCCTCTAATTAAACAAATACAAAATATTGCTCAATATGGCGATCAAGAAACTTTAATTAAAAATTATAATTTAACTCAAAATAATATTAAAGTAATTATTGAAATACTTATTAAATATTTTACTAAGCTTGAAGAATACAAATTAACTAATGAAATTTATGATTTTCAAGATATTGCTTTATTAGCTATTAAAATAGTTGCTAATTTTGAAAGTGCCCGTAATGAATTAAAAGATAAATTTAAAGAGATAATGATTGATGAATACCAAGATACTAATGATATTCAAGAAACATTTATTAATTATATTGAAAATAATAATGTATACATGGTTGGTGATATTAAACAATCTATCTATCGCTTTCGTAATGCAAATCCTTATATATTTAAAAACAAATATGACCAATATAGTCAACACCACAATGGCGAAAAAATTGATCTTTTAAAAAATTTCCGCTCTCGTAGTGAAGTTTTAGATAACATTAATTTAATTTTTTGTGCCATTATGGATGATTTGATTGGCGGTGCCGATTATATTGCTACTCATCAAATGATTTTTGGCAATAATGCTTACATTGAAGAAGGAAAAACTTCCAATGATTACAATCTTCAAATTCTAGAATATTCTAAAAATCAAGATTTCACTAACGAAGAAATAGAAATTTTTACAATTGCTCAAGATATCAAAAAACGTCTTCAAGACAATTATCAAATCTTTGACAAAGACAATAAAGAATTAAGACCTGCTACCTATAAAGACTTTGTTATTTTAATGGATCGTGCTACCAATTTTGAACTATATAAAAAAATATTCGAATATTTAAATATTCCGTTAACTATTTACAAAGATGAAAAATTAAATGATTCTACAGAATTATCTATAATCAAAAATGCTTTAATTTTTATCAATCAAATTTATAATAAAAAATTTGATACACAATTCCGTTATGCTTTTACATCTCTAGCTCGTAGTTTTCTTTATGAATTAAATGATCAAACAATATTTAATTGTTTTCAGAATAATGATTTCATTAACAATCCTGTTTATCAAGATTTAGCACCAATAGCAGAAAATTTAAATCAAAAATCAACTTTAGAAATTTTATACTCTATTATTGAAACTACTAAATATTATCAAAAATTAATCAAAGTAGGGGAGATTGAAGCCAGTACTATTAGAATCACTAAATTATTAGAATTAACTCAAAATCTTGCCGATAACGGTTATGACATTAACGGTTTTATTAATTATCTAGAAACAATTATCAAAAATGGTTTTGAATTAAAATACTCAGTTGGAGCAACAAGTGAAAACAGCGTAAAAATAATGACCATTCACAAATCTAAAGGACTTGAATATCATATTTGCTATTTTAGCGGTTTATACAAAGCTTTTAATATCGGTGATATCAAAGAAAAATTCACTTATAGCAAGCAATACGGAATTATAACTCCAATCTTCGATGAAGGAATTAGTGAAATATTTACTAAAGAATTAATTAAACAAGAATATCTCAATGAAGAAATATCTGAAAAAATTCGTCTATTTTATGTTGGTTTAACAAGAGCCAAAGAACAAATGATAATTCTTTTACCAGAAAATTCTAAACAAATAACAACAAACTTTAATGATGGGGTAGTCAATAATATTGTTAGAACTAAATATCGTTCTTTTGCTGATTTTATTTATTCAATATCTAAATTGCTAAAAAAATATACAATTCACCTAGATCAAAATACTTTAAATTTATCAAAAGATTATCTATATCCTAAAGAAATTAATAAATCAATAGATAAATCAAATCAAACTATCAATGTATCAGAAATTAATATTCCTAACTCTCTAATAGAAGAAAAATCATTCTCTAAAAAATTATCTCAATTAATTAATATTGATACTTATAATAATATTCAATTAGGATTAAAATTTCATGAAACATTAGAATATATTGATTTAAAAAATTACGATTCTAATCTCATCCCTGATAAATTCATCTCATCCAAGATATCTAACTTTTTATCGCAACCAATCTTATTAAATATCAAAGAAGCCAATATTTATCAAGAACATGAATTTATTTATGAAGATAATAACAATATTTATCATGGAATTATCGATTTAATGCTTGAATACCAAGATCATATTGATATTATTGATTACAAATTAAGTAATATAGAAGACACTAATTATTTAAAACAATTAACTGGTTACAAAAATTATATTAATTCTAAAACTAATAAAAATGTTAATATTTATTTATATTCTATTTTAACTAATGAATTAAAAAAATTAGACGCATAATTAATTAAAAAGTCAATACATTAATAATAGGTGATAAAATGTTAAAAAGAAACCAAATTATTAGTGTATTGACTATTATTTTATTAAGTACTTTATTTCATGGAATTTATGAAAAATTTCCCAATTTTTTAACAAGTATCTTCTTCCCAGTTAATGAAAGTATTTGGGAACATAACAAAATGATTCTTGTGTCTTATTTATCTTGGATGTTAATTTCTTTTATCATATACAGATATGATAAAAGAAATGTAATATTTACTACCTTAATTACAAGTATTATATGTATTGCGATAGTCAATTTAGTTTTTACTCCAATTTATCTCTATATTTTAAATACTAAAGATAATATATTTATTACAATTGGGATTTTTATTATAGCAACTATCATATCCCAAATAATCGGTTACTACTTATTAACAGCACCTTATAACAAAACTAGAGAAATTATATCATTAATTATTTTAATTGTAATTATAACTATTTTAGCTTATCTAACCTATAATCCTCCAAAATTACCAATATTCTATGATTACCCAAAAAGTATTTACGGTATACCAAATTAAAGAAAATTACAAATATAATTTTCTTTTTATATGTCATTGAATAAATAAATAAATTGTGTTAAAATCTCAACTTAAACACTTTTAAATAAGCAAAAACCTCTCAATCCCTTTGTTTATAAGGGACTGAGAGGTTTTTGAATT
>CALVJF010000109.1 GCA_944331885.1 uncultured Bacilli bacterium | reverse complement strand
AATCTGGAGGTCAAGCACAACAGCCATCTGGTGATAGTTCGCAATCAGGTGGTCAAGCACAACAGCCATCTGGTGATGGTTCACAATCTGGAGGGCAAGAACAAGAGCCTTCTGATAATAGTACTGCTGATGAAAATTCCGATGGTGAAGAAGGTGCTGATGAAACTCTTGAGGAAGAAGTACCTACTGATGGTGAAAATGCTGAAGAAAATGTTCAAGAAGATATTGATATTTCAAATTCAACAGGTTGGGATAGATATCAAGAAGCTCTTGGCGATAAGGTTTCCGATATGTATGAGAATGATCCAGAAGCTTTGAAAGAGCAGCTTGGAGAATATGGTTATAGCGAGGAACAAATTGAAAAAATAATGTCTGATGAAGAATTGGCAAAAGAAGCTGTATTTAGAAAAGAACAAGCAGAAAGAATGGATACATTGTTAGATATTCACGAAAATTATCAAGAAAATCCAGATAAACTTATTGAACAATTAAAAGAATATGATTATACTGATAAAGAAATTGAAATTATAATGAAGGATGAAAAATTAGTGCGTGAAGCATTTACTAGTGCGAAATTAAATAATGATTTTGGTATTACAGAAGATTCATTTGATCGTGTTCTTGAAATAAATGATATGTATTATAATGATCCAGATAAGTTAAAAGATTTATTAAAAGAATATGAGTTTACTGATAGGCAAATTGAGTATTTAATGGATGATAGGGAAATGTTACAAGAAGCAATATTGGCATACGAAGATCAGAAAAAATTTGAAGATAGCTTAAGTGATATAGAAATACCTAATGCAGGCGTTGAGCAGCCAGATTATGTTATTAACGAAGATGGAACTGTGACATATTATCAAGGTGATAATCAATCAGTTGTTGGATCGTTAGAAGATATTCAAAATGCACAAGTTAATATTCCGGATATTATAAATAATGGTGATAATGTTGTTCAAAATCCTGAAAATGGAAGCCAAGATAATAGTAATGGAAATAATTCGAATTCGAATACATCAATGGGAATTGATGAGAATGGTAATATAATTTTTAATTAAATATATGTGATAAATTAATTATTTATGGTATAATGTTTATAGAATAAGGAGGACTTAAAATGGAAATTAATTTAAAAGAAAAGTATTTGCCAGTTGGAACTGTAGTTTTATTAAAAGGTGGGAAAAAAAGAGTAATGATAACAGGCTTCTGTGTTGTTTCACCAGAAGTTGAGAAAAAGATATTTGATTATTGTGGATGTATCTATCCAGAAGGGTATTTAAATTCTACGCAAAATTGTTTATTTAATCATGATCAAATAGATAAAATATATCATGTTGGTTTAGTTGATGATGAGGAATTGAAATTTAAAAATCAATTAAAATCATTAGCTCCTACTATAGATGCACAATTTGCTGAATTTGTAAAAGATTATGAAAAAAAGGAAAATGTTCAAACTGAAAATGCTTCAGTTAATAATGTTCAAAGCAATAATGCAGCAAATATTAATGCTAGTCCGGTAAATACTAATAATGCTACTCAAACTGATGTGGCATCAGCAATGCCACAACCTAGTGTTGCACCAGTTGTTGAAACCCCTGTAGTAGATGAGCCTGCTGTTAAACCTACTGCTCAAGCTGCTGAACCAGCAGTACAACCTGTAAATCAACCAGAAGCACAACCATCTGTTATTAATTTCTTAGATGAATCTCAAAAATAGTGCGAAATTGCACTTTTTTGATTGACTTTTAAATAAATATATAGTAGAATTCATAGTGTTATTGAAAAAGGAAAGCGATGTGTCCACATCCACCCGATTGTATTTTTGTTACGATGGGTAAGTAAAGCCAATGATTTTGTTTTATTGTGAGTGGACACATGGTGTCTACTTTTTTAATTGTGTGGAGGTGTCTAATTATAGCAAAAGATAAAAATGATTTACCAATCAATGAGCAAATTAGGGTTAGTGAGTTAATGGTTATTGGACCTAATGGTGAACAGATGGGGACTAAGAATATTGCAGATGCATTAACTTTAGCAAATTATGCTGGTTTAGATCTTGTTTTAATGAGCGGAAATTCAAATCCTGCTGTTGGTAAGATAATGGATTACAACAAATATAAATATGAAAAAAACAAAAAAATGAAGGAAGCTCAAAAACGTCAAAGAGAAAATAATAAAGAGTTAAAAGAATATCAATTGTCAGTTACAATTGATGTACATGATTTTAATACTCGCAAAAAAAATGCAGCTGACTATTTGCAAAAGGGTCATAAAATTAAAGCGTCAATTAGATTTAAAGGTCGTCAAATGGCTCATCCAGAATTAGGAAAAGATGTATTGTTACGATTTGCAGATGAACTAAGTGAATTTGCAATTATAGAGCAACAACCTAAATTGGAAGGTAGAAATATGAATATGCTATTAGCACCAAAAAAATAAAAGAGAGGAAGTTATTGAATATGGCTAAATGTAAACAAAAAACACATAAGTCAACAAGTAAAGTTTTAAATGTTAGACCTGGTGGAACTATAAGTTATAAGAAATCAGGAGGAAATCATAAAACTAATAAAGATAGTGGAAAACAAGTAAGACAAAGAAGAAGACAAGGAAATTTAAGTAAAGGAGATAGAAGCAGATTAACTGCTGTTATCTAGTGAGGGTGGTATAAATGACAAGAGTTAAAGGCGGAAGTGTATCTAAAACTAGAAGAAGAAAAGTTTTAAAACAAGCTAAAGGATATTTTGGAAGTAAACATAGATTATATAAAACTGCTCAAGAACAAGTATTTCATAGTGGGGCATATGCTTATAGAGACAGAAGACAAAATAAGAGAAATTTCAGAAAATTATGGATTACTCGTATTAATGCAGCATGTCGTTTAAATGAAATTAGTTATTCTAAATTTATTAGTGGCTTAAATAAAGCAGGCATTGTTATTAATCGTAAGATGCTAAGTGAATTAGCTATTGATAATGAAAAGGCTTTTGCTGAATTAGTAGAAGTAGCTAAAAATGCTTTAAATGGTAAAGTTATAAAAGAAACTAAAGTTGAAGCAAAAAAAGAAACTGTTAAAAAAGAGGAAAAAGCAACTGATTATTCAAAAATGACTTTAGCAGAATTAAAAGAAGTTGCTAAAGCACAAGGAATAAAAGGCTATTCAAGTATGAAGAAAAGCGAATTACTTGAAAATATTAAATAAGAGTTTAGGCTCTTATTTTTTTTGGCTACTTGCACAATAT
>CALVJF010000108.1 GCA_944331885.1 uncultured Bacilli bacterium | reverse complement strand
GGAAGGGATGGAAAACGGAAACTTAGATTAATTAAAACTTCATCAATTGTTTGAGCTTGGAACAGATTATTTAATGCTTCCATTATTTTTTGATAATAATCACTGGTAATTAAGTATTTAAAATCTTCAATAACTAGTTTTAACTCTTGAACTTTAGAGAGTAATAAATTTTGGTAATCATTGATTATTTTATTTAAAAAATTAGGATTAAAATACTCGGCAAAATAATTTTTTAAGTATTCTAGTTTATTTGGTAATAATTCTAGAGTATTAGCAATTTTAAGAAAAGAAGAAGTTAAATTTTTATCATCTTTTACGCAAAAATTATTAATTAATTCAGTAAACTCTTTAGAAGGATTTAAATAATATTCAGCAAATATTTCATCCATTATTTCTTGTTTTTTGATAGCGATAATGCTACTATCAGTAATATTTATATTATTGGAAATATTTAATAAATAGTGATACTTTTTCACTACAGATAAAGCAAAACTATCAAAAGTTGTTATGTAAGCTGAATCTATTAAATCTAGTTCTTTTCTTAATTCGGGATTGCTTTTAATGAATTTCCGAATACGTTCCTTCATTTCGCCTGCTGCTGCTTTAGTAAAAGTTAAAATAAGTAATTCATCGATGTGGGTTCCTTCACTTAAAATTCGTCCTACTCTAGCCGTTAAAACGGCAGTTTTTCCAGATCCAGCTCCAGCACTGACAATAATATTAGTTCCTTTTAAGTCGATGGCACTTTGTTGTTCTTTAGTCCATTTTGGCATTTTCTTCACCTCCTAAAAATTCTAAATTTTTATATTCTTTTAATTTAACGATATCTTTTTCTTGACGGTAGCAAATATCTTTAAACTGACAGAATTCACAGCCATAATTTTCTTTACCTATTTGTTTAGGATTGATGGCAAAATTAGCATTAGTAATATTTTCGATTGCTTCTTGAATTTTAGACTCAACTATCGCAGAAAGTTGATTCATTGTTTTGTTAGTAATAACTTTTGAATAAGGATAAAATCCTTTACTTGAAGTTTTAAGACTTTTTATAACATGAGAGTCATTGTAAGAAGAATCGAATTGACTAAGAATTGATGTATCTTCATTACTGTACCCTTGTAGTAATAAATTCTTCTTTTTAAGAGATTCATAGGAATGACTATTATCTTTAATTATTTCATTATTAAGTATTTTTTGAAGATAAAAGCCGGCTATTTGTACATTGTTTAGAGATGGAATATTTTTACTAAGGAAGATATAGACTGGTAATTGCATTTCAATACCATAAATTACATTGTTAAGATTTAAATTAGGGTTGCCTGTTTTGTAATCGATGATGGCAATAATAGTGCTGCCATTGTTTTCCTTATAAGCAATTTTATCTATAAATCCTTTAAATGTAATTTTGATGTTTCCTTCGTAATTTATAACAACTTTTTCTTCATGAAGTTCTTTCTTTAATGAAGAGTAATTATTTTGTTCTTTAATAGTTTCAATTATAAATATTAATTCTTGTTTTAGTTTTTTAAGGAAAAATTTTTCTTTCAGCGAGTAATTTATATTTTGCTCGTTAAGAGTATTAAACCATAGTTGTTCAAAATCTTGTTCTTGCGTAAATATTTGTTCTAATACACGATGAAAGATATTACCAATAGTTTGCATAAATGTATCTTCATAAATATTTAATTTTAATATATTATTTAAATAGTAACGAAAAGCACAGCGGTAATAATTATCCATACTAGAATAAGATAATACTAAACCATTTCCTAAATATTTAGTAAGATTTTGAGAATTAATTGATTGATACTTATTATTATACTTACGGTATGGTAAGTTAGAATAATAGTTATTTAATGTTGGTAGTGCTGAATTTTTAGTTCCATATTTTAAGTAATTATCTAATAAATTAGTTAAATATATTTTATTATATAAATGCGAATTCTGATAGTTATAAGCATCTGGAGCAGTAACTTCATAATTTAGTTCATCATTTATACTAGATAAATAGTAAGTATCATTAAGAGTTTTTTCTTTGAAAGTTATAATTAAATTTTTAATATTTTTAATTTTAGTGATAGCGTTAATTTTTTCTAAGTTGTTTAATTCTATTTTGGTTAATAATCCTAGTTCTTGTAATTCTTGATTACTAAGATAATTTTCGTCTTTATGGATGATTGGTATACTTCCTTGATTAAAATTTAATAGAAAAATATAACAATCATCTTGGGGAATTATAGAATTAAACTCTATTTCATTAACAGCGTTTTGTAAATGTGGTTTATTAATAAAAGTGTTTTTTAAGTCTTCAATTATTAAGGGCTTAATTATTTGATAATCTTTAGTAAAAGCATAGTTATTTAAAATAGAAATAAGTTTTTCATAAATATCATTAGTTAGTTTAGGAGAAGGAAGTTCTGGATAATTAGAAAGGTAATCTTGAATAATTTTAGTACTATAAATACTAATATTTTCTTTTAAATTAACAGGGATATTAAATAAAGGAAACAGTCTTTTAATGATTAGACGGTACTCAGCATTTAAATTAGTTAAGAAAATTTTATTTATAGGAATATTATTTTTAACTAGTTGACAAATGGAATTAGCAACAAATAATATTTCTTCTTCAATTGTGGAAAATTTATTAATAGTGTGAAGGTAATTTTGAGTATGATGAGGTTTGATAGTATTAACTTTAGTATAATTTTTAATAATAGAAATGATTTTATTTATATCATTACTAGCAAAATCGCCATAAAAAATTACTTCAGTATTTTTTAAATAATTAATAAATAAATGGTTAATTTTTAGAAGATTATTATTTAAAAGAGATGTTTTTATATTTTTTAATTGATTTAATTTAGAACTTTGATACATTTTATCTTCAATATAATATAAATTATTTAAGTAGATTTTAGCTATTTGATGATTTAGTTGATGCTTTTTGATAAGATGTAGAATAGTCTCATTGTCGTAATCATAAAATAATGCTTTTTTTAATTCATTAAGAGTAAAATATTTATTATTAAGAAATGTATTTTCTTTAGTTAAAATTTTGATTAATTCTTGTTTATTATTTTCAACAACGTATAATTTTTGCATTTTTACCACCATTGTTATTTTATCATATTTAAGCAAAGAAAAATATCTGTTAGATATGCAGATATTTTTCTATCTCATTTTTTAACGTTTTGTGATTAAAAATAGTTAAAAATATTATGGCAAAAATGCTACCGATGATAGATATTA
>CALVJF010000107.1 GCA_944331885.1 uncultured Bacilli bacterium | reverse complement strand
ACTACTAGATTTATACTATTAAAAAATAATAAAAAGCTTTATAAAAATATAAAAAAAAAAAAAAAATATTGAACAAGATAAATAATTTATATTGTAAAATAAAATTAAGTAGGTTGACACACTCAAAATATTATTGTATATCAAAGTTTTCTTTTTAAAATATTCTAGATATAATAAACATAAGAATAATATATGCAAAAGGATGGTTAAATGAAAACACCACTAAGATTTCGGGTTTCAGAATATGATTGTGGAACAATATCTTTATTAAATGCTTTTAGTTATTTATTTGATAGAAAAGAAATTCCAGTTGAACTTATTAGAGCAATTCACAAATATACATTAGATTGTGCCGATGAAAAAGGTGTAATAGGAGCAAAAGGTACAAGTAGAAAAGCTGTAGATAAATTAACCCACTGGATAACAAGATATGCTAATTCCCATAATTTTGGGGTTAAATGCGAGCAATTAGAAGGAAAAGAAATAACTTATCAAGCATTAGTTAATTGCTTAAATAATAACGGCTGTGTATTTATAAGATGCTGGCAAGGATGCGAACATTATGTAATTATTACGAAAATTAATTCCAAAAACTGCTATATATTCGATCCTTACTATTTAAATAAAAAAGAATATGTAAAAGACCATGAAGTAAAGATAATTCTTAATCAGCCTTTTATTTATAATCGCCGAGTCTCCCTTAAAAGATTATTTAGTGAAAATCATAATGATTTTTCTTTAGGGCCAATAGCAAAACGAGAATGTGTTTTAATTAATAGAATAGGGTAAATTACATTAATTATTTCTATTAGTAAAACATATAAAATATGTAGAACTTTATTTTTATTTACAAATGTGATATAATTAACAAGTCCGGGGTGAAAAAGGATGTATAAAAAAGAATTTAATACTATTGTTAAAGATATATTAGATAATGAAAAATTTATTAATTTGAATCAAGAACTTCATCATGGTATTACTAGATATGATCACTCACTAAGAGTTGCTAAAACAACTTACAAAATAGGTAAGAAATTGCGAATGAAAAATTTAGAAGAGACTACTAGAGCAGCTCTTCTCCATGATTATTATACTGATAGTCAATTTAAAGAAGAAAAACCAAATGAAAGATTATATCTTCATCCAGAATTAGCTGCTAAAAATGCTAAAGAGGAATATCAAATAAATGCTCTTCAAGAAAATATAATCAAATCACACATGTTTCCTCTAAAAGGTGAAAAACCAAAATATAAAGAGGCTTGGTTAGTAAGTGGAGTAGATAAAATTGTTGCCATATATGAAATGTATCGTTTTAAAGCAAGTTTAATGGTCAATATTTGGGTATTATTTCTGTTTAATTTATTAATTCAAAAATAAAAACTCCTTTGGGAGTCTTTTATTTTGGAACATAGTCATAAGAACCATAAGCCGCACGATTGGCAATTATTTTTAAGTAATCATCAATTATATAATCCATGCTTAAATTCTGGTTTTGGGGCTTTTGTAAATATTCCTGAATATCTTCTTCATATGCAAGTAAATATGGTAAAGTAAATCCAGTAACCTCACTTGACTGTAATTCAAATCTAACATTACTATTATTTGTAAAAGAAGTAAATTTATTTTCAGTTAATAATTTTTTTATTGCAGCTCTAGTTTGATCAATACCATATTTTAAATAAGTTTCTTCTGCAGCTCGCGACAATTTATTGGCCGAAAAACTTATACAATCTTCTACTAACATTTTACTTATCTCATCAAGACCTATTATTCCATAAGCATCTAATATTTTTTCAGAAATAGTATCGTAGTGAACAGAAGCAATTTTACTTCGAGAATCCTGAGTATTAGTAAATCCTTTCAAATATCGACTTTTCAAATATTCACTTACAGCATTAATTGTCCAAACCTTCCCATACTTAGCTAAATTTGGTAATAGATATCTGCCAAAACTATCAAAAACATTTCTTTTTTTCATTAATTTATAAAATTCTTCGCGAGTTTTCCTTAAATCATCATCATCGTGATATTCCTGAGTTGGTTCTTCTTTTTGCTTTTTTTCTTCTTCTTCGAAATTAACTTGCGAACTTACTAACGAAGAATCGTATTCAGCTTTTTTATAAGGCGTAGAAAGAATTGCATAAAAATTTTTCCACATTTCACATATTTCTTCGTAATATGCTCGTAAATGTTCTGGAATATTGTATATATTATCAGGATGAAACAATGCTTTGTATCTTTTCTCTTTAATGTATGTTTCGATTCTTTCACTACTTAAACTTGCATCAATACCAAATATATCGTAATAATTAATAAAAGAAGCATCATAATATTTATTTATATATTTATGAATAGCTTGCATTACTATAACAATTCTTTCATCACTCATCTCCATCAACACCTACCTACTATATTTTATAGTTTACACTAAATAAGACAAAAAAACAATATTAAGCCATAAAAAAATGGCGTCCCCGGCGTGATTTGAACACGCGACCTATCGCTTAGGAGGCGATTGCTCTATCCAACTGAGCTACGAGGACTTGCCATCAAAAGTATAACACAATTTATTTTTAAAAAATAGATTAATTATTTAAAAGATGGTAAAATAGCCTTGATGGAGGAATTATGAAATTGCTTAAGAAAGAAAGACAAAACAAAAGTTTAATCATTTGTTTAAGTATAACTTTAATTTTTTTAGCGGCTATGTTTGCTTATGCTTTTCGCAACCTAAATCCTCAAATTTTATTTCAAAATAGATGCCAAGTAAGTAGTATTAAAACGCTTAATTACTGTATTGAAAATAATCCATATGTAACAATAAAGATTGATAATGTATTTGATACAAATAAAAGTTTTTTTAAAAATAATAAAGAGGTGGCATATTATCTTGATTTAGATATTGAAGGAAAAAGTTTAATCTCATTAATTGAAAAAAAATAATGCCCAGTCTTTACTAAACAACAATCAAAAAGAGATAACCGGAAAATTAGAAATATTATCTTCCCCAGTTCATCAAAAAATACTTGCTCAAATAAAAAAAGAATATATTGCACAATTTGCCGAAAATGGTTATACTACTAACCAAAGCTTGCAAAGTATTTTAACTATAAACTTAAATAATTATCAAGATGATTATTTATATATTAAAATCTATGGCTTTATAATAATAATACTAATATTTTTAAATGTAATTATCCTAACATCAATTATTGTTAAAAAATTATCAATAAAAAGAGGTGGCAATTAAAATGATTTATGCAATTGAAAGCAATGAATTCGCACATTATCTTAAATTAATTGAACAAAATAAGCTTACTAATAAAGATTTTTTTCTTATATTAAATACAAATAATGCTTGTGCTCGTCAAGC
>CALVJF010000106.1 GCA_944331885.1 uncultured Bacilli bacterium | reverse complement strand
AACAATACAGAAAGATATATTCTTTATATAAAAGATGATAATTTATATTATTATGATGCTGTCAAAAAAGATGATTCTTTAAAAATAGCTTCCGATGTAGTTTCTTATGGTTTTACTGAAAACGATAAATTAATTTATTATATAAATGATGAAAATGAGTTGTATATATCTGATAAAAAAGATAAAACTAAGTTAGATAGTGATGTTGAAAATGTCGTTTATGCTTTAGGTGATAAGATTCTTTATGTAAAAGATGATAGTCTTTATATTAGAGGATATTCAGAAAAGAAAAACGATAAAGAAAAGATTGTTAATGATTACGTTGGTGCTTTAGTAAGCGACAATAGTAAGAAAGTTTTAATTGCTACTAATGAAGAATTGTATCTTTATACAATAAAAAGTAATGAAAAAGTTAAAATTACTGGCGAATATAAAAGCGTTGTAGCTTATGACGATAATTTTGACAAAATTATTTATGCTGAAAATAATGAGGAAAGTACAGATTTAACTAAGCTTTTAATTGATAATAAAAAGCAAGATGATGAAGATTTTAAAGAAATAACTTTTTCAGATTATCTTAATGATAAAGCAACATATGAAGAGTATAGCCAAAATCAAGAATTAAAAGATGAGATTGATGTACGAAATGAAATTAGGGAATATGTTCAAGATGTCGATTTAGGAACTTCAACTTTAAAAATATTTAGTAATGGGGAATCTAAAGATTATTTAAAAGATGTTGGTAGTGTAGTTTATACTGATCTCGATGAAGAAAGTATTTTATATTTTAAAGGGGAAATTAGTAGTAAAAAATTGAATATTGAAGACTATGATTATTTATATGACTTTGTAGATGATTTTGAAAAGTTAATTGATAGTGGTAGTTTATATTTATATAATGGTAAAGAAGATATTTTAATAACTGATGAGGAATTAGTAAAAGATGCACGTATAGATGGGAAATATGTATATTATTTAGCGGAAGACGATGATGAATATGAACTATTTTATGCAACAATTAAAGGAGATAAAGTAGATGAAAGTGGTTCATTAGATACAGGAATTTATTATTCATCATTTAGGGATGGTTTAAAAGATGGTTATCTATACTTTGCTGATATGAATGATGATGGCGATGCTGCTGATTTAAAAGTTGTGAAAAATGGTGAAATAGAAACAATTGCTAGTGATGTATTACCAGAAAATTTACAAACTAATCTGAATAAGACAAAACTATATTATATGACTGAATATAGTGATCAAGAAGGTACTTTAAATGTTTATAATGGCAGTAAAAGTAAAAAATTAATTGATGAAGTAGCAATGTTTGTGCATATAAACGATAATTATATGTATTTATTTAAAAATTATTCTGATAAAAATGATACTATGGACTTATATAGTTTTAATGGATCTAAAGATACTTTAGTGGCGGAAAATATTAAAGCTATAGGGGAAAATATCTTATATGTAAAAGGGCTTAATTATTGAGTTCTTTTTTAAATGTTGGAAATATACCTAAAAAATGGTATATTATTGATAGAAATGATAAATATTTATAATAATTATAATTTTTTATCTAATAATAAGTAATGAGGTGGATTATGAAATATAAGAAATATGATTTTGAATCTTATACAATTCATACAATTAAAACTGATAAATTTAAAAATTGTTCAATGGAAATAATATTACGTAATAAAATTAATAAAGAGTCAATTACAAAGTGGAATTTTTTGTGTGATATGTTAATGCATTCTAGTAAAAGATATCCTAAAAGAAAAGATATTGTTATTAAATTAGAAGATTTGTATAATTCTTCAGTTAGAGGAGTAGCATCACGTTTGGGTAATTCTTATACGATGAATTTTGTTGTTAACTTTTTGAACCCAAAATATTGTGAAAAAGGTTTTTTAAAAGATGTATTAGAATTTCCTTTAGAGTTAATTATGAATCCAAATGTTGATAATGAAGAATTTGATTTAAGATCTTTTAATATTATTAAAAATAGGATTAAAGCTGATATAGAAAGTCTTAAGGAGTATCCAGTTCGCTATGCTTTTAGAAATAGTTTAATAAAGTTAGATGATGAAGCACCTAGTAGTTATGTAATGTCAGGTTATATGGACGATTTAGAAAAAATTACACCAAGTAATTTATATCAAACTTATTTGGAAGTATTAAAAACTTTTAAGTGTGATATTTACGTATGTGGTAATTTAGATATGGATGAAGTAGTAAATATTATTTCTAAAAAGTTTAATAATAAATTTATAAAAAATTATGATTTTGATTTGTATGTTAAACCAAAGGCTCGTAAAAGACCTATTTCAGTTATTGAAACAGGGGATTATGAGCAATCTAGTTTAATAATGATCTACAATATGGATGATTTTACTAAATATGAAAAAAATATTGTAGTTCATGTTTATAATTATTTATTAGGTGGTGGATCAATTACTACTAAGTTGGGACTTTACTTACGAGAAAATAATTCTTTGTGTTATTCGGTAGGAAGTAGTTATCATAAATATGATAATTTAGAATTAATTTATGCTGGTATAGATAAAAAGAATTATAAATTGGCTGTAAAGCTTGCTAAAAAAGCTGTTAAGGATATGGTTTTAGGAAATTTTACTGATGAAGATTTAGAGGAAACCAAATTAGCTTTAATATCTTCTGTAAAGTTAAATATGGATAATATTGGCGGAATAATAGCTAATTATTTATTTAATAATTTAGATAATATACCACTTTGGGAAGAAAAAATAGAATTACTTAACAATGTAACTAGGGAAGATGTAATAAATGTTGCTAAAAAGGTTCATTTAAATTTAATTTATATGCTTTCTAATGGAGGTGAGTAGTTTTGGAAGAAATCATTATAAAAGGAATTGATGAAAAAGTATATCATGATAGAAGCGATAATGGTTTAGATATTTATATGTGGGTTAATGAAAAAGTGAGCAATTATTATATTACTTATACAACCCGTTATGGCGCTTTAGATACTGAGTTTAAATTAAAAAATAGTAAAAAAGTATATAAAGTACCTAATGGAACTGCACACTTTTTAGAACATATAAAATTTAATACTGGAGAAGGTACTATTGCAAATGATTTTTATGATCAGTATGGTATTTCAATAAATGCTTTTACTTCTTATAAAAATACTTCATATGAAGTATTTGGAAATAGTCATTTTGAAGAAGCCTTAGATTATTTGATTAAATATGTTTCGACTCCTTATTTTACAAAAGATATTGTTGAAAAAGAAAAAGGAATTATTTGTGAAGAAGTAAAAATGGGGAAAAATAATCCAGGATCAAAGTTATATTTTGGAACATATAAAGCTTTATTACATAAAGATAAACGAAAGTATTTAATTACTGGAGAAGAAGATGAAGTAAATAGTATTACTTTGGATGACGTACAAAATGTATTTAATAATTATTATCATCCAAGTAATAT
>CALVJF010000105.1 GCA_944331885.1 uncultured Bacilli bacterium | reverse complement strand
ATAACTCCTAAGCCAGTAGAAATTAACATACTCATTGTTTTATTTTCCATTTTTTCCAAACGTTCTTTATAACGTGTATCACGAGCTTTTTGCTGTAAATTAGAAATAGTTTTAGAAAAAGTTAATAATTGCTCTTGTTTACGTTCCTGACGTCCTAAACTTAAACGATATAAAAGACGCATCATACGCATTGAATCTCTAACAGGATAAGTTCTTGCAAACTCCATATAAGGTTCAATAGAAGAATCCCCAGCATTAATTGCACTAATCATTTCTTGAAGACCTTCTCTAAATATTAAAGGCGCATCATCAATTGATTTACCAATTGCTACCGGAACAGTATAGTGTTGAATAAGAATTTCCAAACCTTTTAAGTAATGTGGCAACATTGAATCAATTTCGTGCAAATGTCTCTTATAATAATTTTTAATGTTCATATAATCCATTTTAAAAACAAATGCACCCGCTAACAAGCATAAAATTATATTCACATAACTTAAATTTGTAAGAAACACAAATAGCAACGCTACCATAACTACGAAAGCATTTCTAAGTCTTTTAGAAAATAGAACATCAGGATCAATTGCATCACCATACTTGGCTTTAACAAAAAAATCCCAATCATCTTCTTTTAACTTTTGAAAATATACTTGATTATCCGTAATAAACCTATTAGCTTTAATAATTCCAGATAAATTTAATAAAAATATCAAAATGACTCCAAATATAAGGATTTCTATATACATTTACTCAACCCCCACATCTTCATTATAATATTTTTCACCCGATAGTAAGAAAAAGCAATTAACTAGTATAATAGCATGTAAAATTACTTTAACATACCATACCTCTATTAATTCCAAATAACTATCAGTACCCAATAAAAATTGCATTGCCATAACCAATAAAAACAAAATTAATCCAAAAGTAATAAAACGCTTATGGAAATTTCCTCTATCCATACGGTCGCGATAAACACCTTCAACTAATGCATCGATATCCATCGCCATATTTTCTAAAGCTTCACCAGAATCTTTAGCACCTTCTTTAGTAATTTGTAAAAATAATTGATGCATATTTTTAACCATATAATAAGGATATTTTTGATTAAAAAATGCCAAAGACTCATCAATTGTTCCATTGTCATAAGACATCTGAATCATTTGTTTAACATCAGAAAGCACAGGCTCTTCTAAAATGCCAGAATCCCTTACGCCTTCTAATGATTTAACAAAACTTTGAGTTGTATTAAATTCCATAATAACATTAGTTGTATAAACTTGAATTTGTTCAAATATATATTCACTATAAATTCTTTGACAACGCAAATAAGCTAGATAAGGAATAAATGAAACAGCTGCTAAAGCATAAACTAAAGCCCAAGTTATACTAAAAAAATATAAATAAGCGATTCCAGCAGCAACACCAGCAAACAAAATAACTTGAGTTAAATATTGTCTAGCAGTATACTCTTGTCCCAATTCTTTGGTTTTTTCTCTAACAACTTTAAAACTATACGGAGCATATTTATTATAAACACCCGATACTTGTTCAACAAAAAATTTATAAACATTATCACCAGTATTCATCCGATATATAATGACAAATATTGCAATTAACAATAAAATTGGTAATTCCACACATATTCACCCCTTTTATAAAGTTTCTATTCCTGAATTATCCGCTACCTCACTATTAATAGAAATTGGCTCCATGTTATTCACAACTTGTCCAACAAATTGAACATTGCTTTGTTCTTGCGTATTTATTACTTTCGGTGTATTTAAATTACTATTAGCATCATTATTAGCAACTTGTTGCTCTTTAAGTTCAACATTTATAGTCTCTTCATTATTTTTTTCCGCATTTAAATTAGAAGCTATACTATTATCGTTAACACCATTTAATGCTTCACTCATATTTTTGGCTCCTGATTCTTTATGCTCATAATCAGAATCATTTAAATGGAAAACATCATCAGGTAAAAACACATTACCAATATTTAAATAATCAAGTAATCTTTTAGTAGGATTATTTAAAGATATTTTACCATCCATTGTTTTTTTATAAATAATATTACTTCTTGCGACATTATCATCATCAACATAAAATTCACAAACTTCGATAATTTCACGTTGAAATCTATTTAATTCCTTAGAAAAATATCCTTTGACATATATACCTAATTGTATATATCTATGTATAGAACTTAAAAATTGATCTATTTCTTGACTAGACTCTAGCAAAGAGTACATACGCATTGGTATACTACTAGCTTTATCAGCATGGATTGTTGACAAAATATGATGTCCTGATGAAATAGAGTTACGAACAGCTAAAACTGCTTCAGCACTACGCACTTCTGATAACAATATCCAAATTGGATTCTGTCTCATACAAGTAACAAGTACATCAGAATAAGAAGCAATATTATTCGTTTTCATCGCCACAATATCACGATGTGGAAATATACGATCTAAATGCAACTCTAATGTATCTTCTATAGTAATAATTTTCTCATTTTCTTTAGTATGACTTGCTAAGTATTTTACCAACTCCGTTTTACCAGAACCAGTTTCACCACTTACTATAATATTACAATGACCTTCAACACATTTTAATAAAAAATCATGTAAATCTTCTGTAACGTATTGTTCACTAATTAATTTTTCTTTATTCAAACGAATTTTAGCAGGAGTTTTACGCACAACACAAGCTATACCATTTGTTGCAATAGAATCGTGAACAAAATTCATACGCAATTCAGCACTTTCAGCATCCAAAAAAGGATGTGCCATATTAAATGTTGTTCCCATAACATTAGAGCACTGAAAAGCTAACTTTTCCATAAATGAATCATTTATATCTGGTCTTTCCACTTGATAAACGCCTTTAGTTAAAGTCTTTAACCAAACTTGACCACCATTACTATAAGAAATATCGGTTATATCATCATTCTCCAAAAATTCATTTAATGGTCCAAAATCCATTTGTGAAAACACTGCATCATGCATAAAATCACTACCTTCTAATTTTTAGCATCGCTACCTAAAGTACTAGCCTTATCTAAAATAAATTCTTTTAATTGTTGCGAAGCAACTTGTACATCGCCAGGATTTGCAGAATAAGATGCATTTCTTGGTACAGGATGTAACTCAATGTTTGAAGAAGAGATATATTTTGTTAAACTCAATAATTTATATAACTCATCTTCTACATAGAATAATATTTCTGCTGGTGTTCTACTCTCAGTTGTAGTTTCAAAAACCGGTTGTCCATTATCATCTCTTACAGCTTGAACTTCAATACTTTTTATAAACGGAGCATATATAATTTGTCCTGTATCATCACGAGCAGACATATATAAATCAATAGTATTTCCAGGGAAAATAGAATTTCCGTAAGTAGAATGTAAATCAACGCTCAAAGAAAATACTGTCGAGCCAGCAGGAATATCTTCAAAAGGGCTAGCAGGCATAG
>CALVJF010000104.1 GCA_944331885.1 uncultured Bacilli bacterium | reverse complement strand
TATTAGATCGCTATGTCGAAAGTAATATGGCTCACCAAGGCGGTAAAATATATGATGCTGAAAAGCGTCATATATTATATGAATGGTTAGATACTCTTGAATATAAATTATTAGAGTTAGAAAAACCAAGCTTAACTATTTTTCTTCATATGCCTTATAAAAAGGCGGCAGAATTAAAAAAAGGACGTCACGAATCGCCTGATCAACATGAATCGTCAGAATTACATCTAAAAAATGCCGAAAACGCATATTTAGAATTAGCTGATATCCACCACTATGAAACAATTAAATGTGTCGATAGAAAAAATAATCTCCGACCAATTGAAGAAATCCACGAAGAAATATACAAAATAATAATAGAGAAACTTTATTAATTATCTGGGGAGGTAATATTAATGCAAGTAAAACTATTAGGTCATTGTGACCAAGAAACAATTAATTCACAATTACAAATAGTAGCTAGTGCCGGGCGCTTATCACGTACTAAAGGAAAGGTAACTCAAGTCTATGAAACATCAACAGATTATGAATCAAATATAAAAATGATTAAAAATGTTATTGGTTTTGGCCATGAAACAATAAGTGAACATGATTATTTAGTATTTGCTTTAGAAGATGTTACTCCAATTATTGAACAAACCATAATTTCTTATCGTTTATCTTCTTTTACAATAAAATCACGTAGAGAAGGTGATTTTACTAATGAAGGTTTTTATTTACCTACGTTTAGAAATGAAAATGGAGAAGTTATGCCTAATAATGCTGAACTTCAAAAATTATATAGCCAGCACGCACAAAATTTATTCGATTCATATCATTATTTTATAAATAATGGCATTCCTTTTGAAGATGCGCGCTATATTTTACCATATTCTTTTCATGCTAACATTATAATGGGGATGAACGCTCACGAATTAAAAAGATTAGTAGACTCATTATTAAATGGAAAATTATCTCATATAAGTGAATTGCAAGAACTAGGAATGAAACTCAAAGAAATTATAGATTACCGAGCTCCATATTTAAAAAAATTTATTGAAAATTCAAAAACAGATTTTACAGACAATTTAAATTTTCTAGATGATGAATACCAATTAACTACCAAAAACTCAATATTAGATAAACCAAATTTAATAAATGTAACTTCAGATGGCGATAGAGTAGTAGCAATAACTGCTTTAGCAGCGCGCTACCAATTATCTTATAATGATGCTAGTCAAGCCTTAGAACAATTAGAGCAAAAAGATCCAGCAATATGTCAAAAAATTATTAAAGGCGTTATGAATAATGCGGCTAATCGTGAATTAGAATCAGTAATTTATCAGTTTGAATTTCCCTCATCATTAGCAGTTTTAACACATTTCACACGTCACCGTATGCACTCTATGCTTATTCCAGATTTTGTCCCAATATGGGATTTAACCAGAGTAAAAACTCCAAAATCAATAGCAGATTTTGATTTGCCAAAATTCCAACAATTAATTGATGAAAACATTGAATTATACAATTATTTTAAAGAACAAGGTGTTTGTGAAGAAGATTTAGTTTATTTCTATTTATCAGCTAATATAGCCAACATTTTAACAACAATTAATGCTCGTAGCTTAAAATGGATGAGTGCTTTAAGAACTTGCAAAAAAACTCAATGGGAAACTCGTGAAATTTTTCTCGAAATGGCAAAACAAGCTAAAGAAAAAACACCGCTTCTTGGTGAATATTATGGCCCAAATTGTGAAGTATATGGAGTTTGTAAAGAAGGCAAAGATTCTTGTAAGAATCGTGGAGTTCAAAAATTAGAATTAAAACCAACAAATAAGTAGGAAAAACCTACTTTTTTTGTTATAATTAAAAAGGTGATTTTATGTTTGAATATATGGGAGATAGATTAAGTAATGCAATAAAGAATATTCGTGGTATGGGCAAAATTACTGAAGAGAATATTACTGAAGCAATGCGTGAAATACGTATGGCTCTTTTAGAAGCTGACGTTAACTATCAAGTAGTAAAAGAATTTATTAATAATGTTAAAGAAAAAGCTCTTGGCCTAGAAGTCCAAAAAAGTTTAAAACCAGATGAATTATTCATTAAAATAGTCAAAGATGAATTAGTGGATTTACTAGGTAAAGAAACAGTACCACTTATAACTGAAGGAAATCCAACCATTTTAATGCTTGTAGGGCTCCAAGGTTCTGGTAAAACAACTACAGCTGGAAAACTTGCTAATTATTTGCGAAAAAAACATAGCAAAAAACCTCTTTTAGTAGCATGTGATATTTATCGTCCAGCAGCAATTGATCAATTAGAAGAAATTGGCAAAAGTTTAAATATTCCTGTTTATACTGAAGGAAAAAAAGCAGTAACAACTATAATTAATAATGCCTTAGAATATGCTAAAGAAAATAAAAATGATTATATTATTATTGATACCGCCGGGCGCTTACATATTGATGAACCTTTAATGAATGAGTTAAAAAGTATAGTTGATTTAGCCAAACCACAAGAAATAATTTTAGTAATAGATGCTATGATGGGTCAAGATGCTATTAATGTAATTAATGGCTTTAACGATAAATTAAAATTAACCGGTACAATTTTAACAAAATTAGATGGCAATACTAAAGGTGGAGTAGCACTATCAGTTCGTCACTTAACAAATGTACCAATAAAATTTGTAGGTGATTCGGAAAAATTGGACGGCCTAAGTGAATTCCATCCTGAACGAATGGCTTCCAGAATACTTGATATGGGGGACATTATGTCTATTGCCGATAAAGTTGAAGGCGTTATCGATGAAAAAGAAGCAGAAGAACAAGCTCGCAAAATGAAGCAAGGGAAATATGATTTAGAAGATTTTTTAAGTACTTTAAAACAAATAAAAAAATTAGGTCCTTTAGAAAATATTCTTAAAATGCTTCCTCAAGCAAGGAAAATGGGTTTAAACAACGTATCAGTTGACCCTAAACAATTAGCTCATATTGAAGCAATAATTCTTTCAATGACTAAAGAAGAAAGAAAAAACCCTGATATTTTAAAAGCTTCTCGTAAACAACGTATTGCCAAAGGAAGCGGCACATCCGTTGAAGAAGTAAATAGACTTTTAAAACAGTTTGAACAAATGAAACAAATGATTAAGCAATTGAGTAATGGTAATTTAAAACTACCGTTTTAAACTAAACTTTTGCCCTATACACAACACCTAAATTAACATAGTATAAAAATAGAAAGGGTTGTGTATAGTTATGTTTATTGACAGATGTTGTGATATGAAAGATGACCAAAATATGATGAAACAAAATTATGATATTCCGGCTTATGATATGCCAAATTCTAATATGTGTTGTCCAATGCCAATGATGTGTCCTCCAATTTATGAGTGCCCTCAAGAAAGATGTTGTCATCGTGAAATTATTCATGAAGTACCACAAGTGTGATAATTTTTGTTAGACCAAATATATTAAGAGATAAATAAGTACAAATTTAAAGGCAT
>CALVJF010000103.1 GCA_944331885.1 uncultured Bacilli bacterium | reverse complement strand
AAATTTCAAAAGACATTTACTAAAATTCAAGAAGAATTTAGCACCGTGTTTAAACAACTATTTAAAGGGGGAAAAGGAATACTTAAATTAACTAATCCTGATGATATTCTTCATACTGGAGTAGAAATTATTGCTGAGCCTCCTGGCAAAAAATTAAATTCCATAGCATTATTATCAGGTGGTGAAAAAACTTTGACAGCCATTGCTTTATTATTTGCTATTTTAAATATAAAACCAGTTCCATTTTGCATCTTAGACGAAGTAGAAGCAGCTTTAGATGAAGCAAATGTAGATACATTTGGTAAATATTTAGAAAGTAAAAAGAATAATAGTCAATTTATATTAATTACACACAAGAAAAAATCTATGGAGTATGCTGACGTTTTATACGGAATTACAATGCAAGAAAGTGGCGTAAGTAAATTAGTAAGCGTTAAATTAGAAAACTAAAAAAGTACTATAATTATAGTACTTTTTATATTTCTCGCATATTTTCAATATTTTCAAAAGGATTATTTTTATTAATTCTATCTACAAATAAAATACCATCTAGATGATCTATTTCATGTTGAAAAGCAATTGCTACTTCTTCGCGAACACGAATAGTATATTCATTTCCATCCATATCATAAGCTTTTACTTTAATTCTCGCATGACGTGGGACGATTCCTTCTACTTCACGATTTACACTTAGACATCCTTCACCTTCACCAACATAAATCATTTCTTCGCTAAAACTTAAAATCTTTGGATTAATTACTACATATTTTTCAAAAGAGCCATCATCTTTAGCGTTAACAACCACAAAGATTCTTTTTAATTTTCCTAATTGCACATATGCTAATCCCATTCCGGCTCTTAGATTGTACTTTTCGCTATATTCCTCAATTTGACTACATTCCAAATAGTCCATCATATCAGTTATTAATTTTTTATCTTCATCACTTAAAGGGAATTTAACTTCTTCGCTTTTTTGATGCAATATCCTATGTTTTTCATCTAATATATTTATTTTAGGAACCTTCATATTATCTCACCCCAATTGCCACTATTTTATCAAAAAATAGCAAAAATATAAAGAGCAAATTAAAAAGGAGAAATATTTCTCCTTTTAATTATTATTAAAACTCCATCCGGCTCCAATAATTATAACTAATAATATAAACAAGACAATCCAAATAGCTGCTCCAATTCCTGAGCCATAAGAAGTTCCTATATAGTTACCATATGGCATAGTATTACAACCATAACCACCATAGTAGCCATTGTTTCCATAATAATACATATGTCTACCTCCTTAATGTATCTATTATAGTTTATTAGTTTACATTCAATTTTGACATTAAAAATTCAAAAAATAACTATTAACTTTTAAATTTCTAATAATATGTGTTATATTTAATATGGTGAGAATATGAAAAAGTTGTTAGCTAAAATGGATTTACCATTACTACTTTTAATGTTTGTTTTTTGCATTTTAGGGTGTGTAATGGTTTTTTCAGCTTCTTCAATATCTGCCGTTTTACGTTATCATGTTTCGCCATATTATTTTTTCTTTCGCCAAGCCATAATAATGGTGGTAATGATTATAATAGGGTTAATTTTAATAATCCGAGTCCCGACAAGTAAATACAAGTTGTTTGCACCATTTTTATTACTAGGAATTCTTGCCGCATTAGTGGGATTATTCGTATATGGATATATATCAAATGGGGCTCAAAGTTGGTACGATTTAGGATTTTTTAGTTTTCAACCAAGTGAATTTGCTAAATCAATTTTAATAATTTTTATGGCAGTATATTATGATCGATATAGTAAAATAAAAAAATCTAATCCCTTATCTTCTGTAATTCCCTTAGGAGTAGGTTTGGCCATGGCAATCTTAGTTGCTATGCAGCCAGATTTAGGTGGCGCTATAATCATATTAGGATTGTGTTATTTAATTTTTTTAGCTGCTCCAATAGGGAAAGTAATTAAAAGCAAAGTTACTTTAACAATTATGGGTGGTTTAGTATTAGTTTTAGCAACTTTATTAATTTCCGGTGGCTCAATATTGCAAGAACACCAATTAAATCGTTTAGAGTTTCGCAATCCTTGTCAAAGATATTTAGAGAGTACTGGCTACCAAGTATGTAATGGCTTTATTGCCTTTCATAACGGAGGTCTTTTTGGAGTAGGATTAGGCAATTCTACGCAAAAATACCTTTATTTACCAGAAGCTCATACTGACTTTATATTTCCTATTATTGTTGAAGAGTTAGGATTAGTAGTAAGCTTTTTAATTCTTATTGGATATATAATAATGTTAATAAGGATATTATCAATTGCACGTCATGCCAGTAATATTCGTAATTCGATATTAGCTTATGGGACATTTATCTTGTTATTAAGCCACATATTAGTAAATTTACTTGGCGTATTAGCATTAATACCTTTAACAGGTGTACCTCTACCATTTTTAAGTTATGGTGGATCATTTTCAATTAATATTATTACCATGTTATTTGTTTGTGAAAGAGTTGCCATTGAAAATAAAAAAGCTCAAAGCGACAAAGAACTAGCAAAATTATAAAAGGAAATCCATAATTAAGCCCATATATATATAATTGAAAGGAGGCATAATTATGGATTTTTTTAAAATTCATTTAAAGGAAATAATTATCGTATGTATTACTATAGTTCTCTTCATCTCTTGCTGTATCTACATATACTATTCAGCTACTTACGATTCATCAAAAGTAGCAGAAGAAATAAGTCCTTCCATTGTTCAACCTTCATCAGAAGAAATTTATGTCGATATAAAAGGAGAAATTAATTCTCCAGGAGTATACAAAATAAAAAGTTCCCTCATATTACAAGAACTAATAGATATAGCTGGTGGCTTAACGTCCACCGCAGATACATCAAGTCTTAATTTAGCTTCTCCAGTAATTGGAGGAACTATGATTTTTATTCCGAGCATTTCTGAATCGTCAGAAACTACGCCATCTTCTACATCATCAAAAATTTCCATTAATTATTCCAATCTTGATAAATTACAAGAGTTACCCGGAATTGGTATGACCAAAGCACAAAGCATTATTAGTTATCGTACTGACAATGGACCATTTAAATCTCTAGAAGAATTGCAAAATGTACCAGGAATTGGCTCTTCTACCTATGAAAAACTTAAAGAATACATTTGCTTATAATCTAATTATTTTGACATTAGTATTTTTAGCCATAATTTCTCATATTAGATATTTAAAAAATCCCAGTATTTATAAAAATGGAGAAATACAAGATACTTTTTTAGTAAAAAATTTTAAAATTTCTGGCAATCAATTAAATATGACAATTTATAATAAAGAAAATGTTCAAGCTTTCTACTATTTTTCTACTGAAAAAGAGCAACAAGCCTTTTTACAAGAATTACAAATTGGTGATATCATATCAATTAAGGGGACAATTTCCACTCCTAACACTAACCAACTTCCCAATACTTTTAACTATCAAGAATACTTACTAG
>CALVJF010000102.1 GCA_944331885.1 uncultured Bacilli bacterium | reverse complement strand
GTAGTGAGTATGCCATCAATTAATATTTTCATGTCCCAACCAAAAGAGTACCAAGAAGAAATAATTCCAACTAGAATAAAAAAAATATCTCTAGAAGCAGGAAGTACCATGTCATGGAACAAAATTGCTAATTATCAAATTGGCATTGAAGAATTTGGTGCAAGCGGTAATGAATATGATGTTCTAACTAAAATGAATTTTTCTAAAGATCAAATCAAAGAACGCATATCTAAAATAATTAATAATTAAAATTCGACAAAAAAATTAATCATCAAATGTTAAACTAAAATTGGTGATTAAAATGCGAACATTTTACATTTTTAAAATAAATACTGAATTTAAGAATTTAACTAGAAATAAATCCTATAATCTTTATAAAACTATTGAAAATATTTATAATCTAAAAAAAGAAGATTTTTCAATAGGGATTACTATGTTTGAGCAACTTGCTGAATCTATTGATAATCAAAAAGCTAATAAGATAATCTTTGAATTTAACCAAAATAATGACTATTACACAAAGTATAGTAATATACATACTATAAATAATTATTATAACGATGAACAATCAAAATTAATTATTAATAAATCTCATTTAATTTTAAGAAGTACCAAACAAATTCCAACATTTCTTAAAGAACTAAATTTTGATAAAAATTTATTTGCTTGTGATTTTGAAAATCGTGATTATTTTTGGATTGAAGAATTAATAAATATTTAACTTGTTAAAAATAAATATTTTTAGTAAAATAGAAATACGAAAAGGAGAATATTATGATATCAGATATATTATTAATTTTGGTAGGTTTAGTAATAGGAATAATAATTGGCTTTTTGATTTCTAAGAAAGTAATCTCTAAGCAGCTTAAAGAAAATCCACCTATCAACGAAAAAATGATTGAAGCCATGATGACAAGCATGGGTAGAAAACCAAGTCAAAAGCAAGTCAATCAAGTTATGAAACAAATGACAAGATATATGTAATAACATATGTCTTGTTTTTTTCTAAAAATACTTGATTTAGACTTTTCAATATGTTATTCTATTAATAGAATAAAAGGTGGTGCAGACATGGAGATTTTATATAGAATGTATAATCATCCAAACTTTGGTTTATATTTATTTACAGTAATAACAATATTAGCAATTTTATTTGTTATTGTTTTAATTTTGGCATTAAAAGATGCAAAAAAAGCTAAATTATTAGAGAATAAAATAGAGGACGATAAAGATCAAAATCAAAATGACAATTTCCAATTTAAAGATGAAATTGCTCAAGACTTAAATAACGACTTTGCTTTTCAATCTGAAAGTAAACCTATTGATTTATCAGTTGATAACCCTATATTAAAACAAGATATTCCTCAAGACACTGAAGAAAATAATGAATTATCAGAAATAAGCAAAAATGAGAATGATTATCGTTTGAAAAATGAAGAAAATTTTGATTTTCAGCCTGTTCCTGAATATGAAGAAGAAAGTGAATTTAAAACTGCAATTTTTAATAGTATTAATGAGGATCAAAACATGATTGAAACAGAAGATATTACTACACCGGTGCTTGAACCAATTAAAGAGCCAGAAATCAGTAAAATATTTGAAGAAAAAGAGTCATTAGATACCATTAAAGAAACTAAACCAAATGTTGTTCCTATAGAACAGCCAACTACAAAAGAGGAAAAGCCAATTTACGAACATCGTACAAACATTCCTGAACAATTTAGTTCTGTTTATGTAAATACAAAACCAGAAAAAGTAGCTGAAGATATAATGCCAAAAGCTATTGACTCTGAGCCTAAAACTATTCCTTTGAAACCAAATAATAAAGAAAATCAAGTAGAAGAATTACCAAAGTTTAAAGATTTACCAACACCAAAACCTATTAAATTAAACAATATCCCAACTCCTGATTTTAATAGTTTAGATCAAGTAGAAAAAGAAACTTACGAAATAAAATAACCGATTATAAATCGGTTTTTTTGTCAATATTTGACAAATATTCCTTAAATAAAGTCTTAGAATGTGATATAATTCCTATGGTGATTAAATAATGACAGCAAAGTATGACGAAAGTTCAATAAAGATTTTAGAAGGTTTAGAAGCCGTAAGAAAACGACCTGGAATGTATATCGGTTCAACAGATAAAAGAGGACTTCATCATTTAGTTTGGGAAATTGTTGATAATGCTATAGATGAGGCAATAAATGGTTATGGTAATTATATTAAGATAACAATTCATAAAGATAATAGCATAACAATTTCTGATACTGGCCGTGGTGTTCCTATTGGTATGCATGAAAGTGGTAAGAGTACTCCGGAAGTTATTTATACGATTTTACATGCTGGAGGTAAATTTAGTGAATCAGGCTATAAAGTCTCAGGAGGATTACATGGTGTTGGTGCTAGTGTTGTAAATGCCTTAAGTAGTAAAATGGATGTTGTTATTTATCGAGACGGATTAATAAGTAATATCCGCTTTCACAATGGAGGCCAAGTTGAAAGCCCGTTAAAAACTATTGGAACTACCAATAAAACTGGAACAACTGTAACATTTTTACCCGACCCAGAAATATTTAAAAACAACACATTTTCTTATACGACAATTTGTGAAAGAATGCAAGAAAGCGCTTTCTTATTAAGCGGTTTAACTATAGAAATAATCGATGAAGAAGACGATAAAAAAGCTAAATACCATTATGATAATGGATTAGTTTCTTTTGTAGAATATATTAATGAAGATAAAAAAGCTCTTCATAAAGTAATTAGTTTCAGTGGCAAAAAAAATAATATTGATGTTGAAATTGCCCTCCAGTATTCTGATTCATATAACGAAAATATTATGTCCTTTGTTAACAATGTTAAAACAAGTGATGGCGGTAGTCATGAAGTAGGATTTAAAACTGGAATTACAAAAGCCTTCAATGATTATGCTAAATCAAACAACTTATTAAAAGGGAAAGATAATAGTTTTGATGGCTCAGATGTTCGTGAAGGTTTAAGTGCAGTAATAAATTTAAAAATCCCCGAAGAGTTACTTCAATTTGAAGGCCAGACTAAGGGAAAACTAGGAACTCCAGAAGCTCGTCCTGCCGTTGAATCAATCGTTTATGATAATCTAAAATTCTTCCTTGAAGAAAATAAAGAAATAGCTTTACTAATTATTGATAAAGCTACAAAAAGCAAAATTGCTCGTGAAGCTGCTCGCAAAGCTCGTGAAGAAGCTCGCAACGGCAAAAACAAAAAAACTTTAGAAAAAAATTTGTCTGGCAAATTAGTACCTGCTCAAAGTAAAAATCCAAAACTAAACGAACTATTTTTAGTAGAAGGTGATTCTGCTTTAGGAAGTGCTAAACAAGCCCGTAATAGTAAATTCCAAGCCATATTACCACTTCGTGGTAAAGTAGTAAATGCTTATAAAACTAGTCAAGCTGATGTGTTTAAAAACGAAGAAATTAATACAATTATTCATACCATTGGGGCAGGCACTGGTCCTGATTTTATAGCAGAAGAATCTAACTACGACAAAGTAATCA
>CALVJF010000101.1 GCA_944331885.1 uncultured Bacilli bacterium | reverse complement strand
TTGTTATAGGGTGTTTAATTGGATTTGGAGTAGAAACTATTTGGTACTTTTTAAAGCATCAGGTATTAATTAATAATCAAGGATTATTATATGGCCCATTTAAACCTGTTTATGGGTTTGGTGTTGTTTTATTGACAATTTTGCTTGTTAATTATAAAGATGAAAAAAATTGGAAGATTTTCTTGTTCGGAGTTGTAATTGGGACTATATTTGAATACTTTTGCAGTATTTTTCAAGAGGTATTCTTTGGAACGTATACTTGGACATATGCTCATTTCAAATATTCTATTAGCGATCGAATCTATTTACCATATTGTATTGGTTGGGGAATCTTAACCTTAATTTGGATTAAAGTTATTTACCCTTTTATTGTAAAACATTTAGACAAACTACCTAAAAATATTAATTTTTATTGTGTTGTCTGTTTAACAGTATTTATGCTTGCTAATCTTATTTTAACTTCTCTTGCAGTCGATAGAATGGCTGAGCGCGCTAACGGGTTACAGCCAAAGTCTCGCATTGATCTAGTCGTTGATAAATTTTATCCTGACGAAATAATGCAAAAAAAATTCCCTAAATTGAGAGTAAAAAAATAAAAAAGTTCTTTATTCAAGAACTTTTGTTTTTTAAATGGTGACCAGTACGGGATTTGAACCCGTGAATGCATGCGTGAAAGGCATGTGTGTTAACCGCTTCACCAACTGGCCACAAAATGGTGGGCCTGGGGGGACTTGAACCTCCGACCTCACGCTTATCAGGCGTGCGCTCTAACCAGCTGAGCTACAAGCCCATCTTGTGTGAAAACCTATTACATTTTATCGTAATTTTAGTATTTTGGCAAGTACTTTTTTAGATATTTTACGATAATTTAATAAAATCAAATAAATGGTGGGCTGTTAGGGATTCGAACCCTAGACCCACTGATTAAGAGTCAGTTGCTCTACCAACTGAGCTAACAGCCCAAAAACTTGATTACTTGGTAAGTATATCATAAATTTTTTAAAAAATAAATACCTAATTTTTATTTTTAAAAATATTATATAATATATGAATAGTATAGATAATAGTGTTAATTTTAGAAGATTACAAATAGAAGATTTAATATGGATAATTTCCATAGGATTGGCAATTTTGAATATAGTTTCTAATTATTATGAAAGATTGTATTTAAAATCTAATGACATAAAGTTTAGATATTATTCTTTAGCAATTAATGTTTTAATTATAATTGTTGTACTACTTTTTTACATTTATTTTTTTATATTAAATTACAAAGACTTTAATAGTGCACATAAAAAAGAATATTATCTTGGTGAAATAAGTAATATTCTTTTTATAATTGGATTATTCATTTTACTTTATGTAAATGTTAAAGCATTTAATTTCACTACTTAAAACTATAATATAAGTTATTTTTTTCAATGTTATATCCTTTTAATTTAGCTAATTTTGAAACTGTCGTTACTTGGTAACCTTTGACATATAATATTGGCAAAAGCTGTTCAACAGCTTTTGCTGTAGTTAAATGGATATCATGCATCAAAACAATATCTCCATCACTTATATCATTTAAAACCTTATTTATTACTTTTTCAGCATCTCTTAATTCCCAGTCACGTGTATCAACTGACCATTGTATAAAAATAGTATTTAAATTCTCTCTAATTTCTTTGTTGGTGCTACCGTATGGAGCGCGAGTTAAGGAAATATTACTTCCAGTTAATTCATTAAATAGTTTATTGGTTTTTTGTAATTCCTCTACTCTATCTTTTATATCTAGTTTGGTTAAATATCTATGGGAATATGTATGCGATCCTATTTCAAACTTATTTCTATAAACTTCTTTAACTATTTCCGGATATTGATTCATATTTTGACCTAGCATAAAAAAGGTAGCTTGCATTTTATTATCTAGCAATGCTTGCATTACAATTCTAGTATTTTTATTGGGGCCATCATCAAAAGTTAAGGCTATGGTAGGTTTTGCTGGATCTAAAAATGGTTCATTAATGTCTGAAGGATAATTTTTATTACATTCAGTGTCAATATATTTTTTTAACACATCACAGGTAATATTAATATTTAGATTTTGATTAATATCAGGCGTTGTTTGATAATCTTTATAAATTACTTCTAATCCTTGATTAGTAAATCGATATATTTTATTTTCTTGATTTTTCTCTAAAGTATTTACTATAAATTTAGGATATTTTATAGTAAATTGTGATTTTATTTCCCTGTTTAGTGAATCATATTGTGAGGCAAATAGATTTTCATAGGATATTGTTTCACCGTTATTTGCATTTATTACAAAACTTGTATTAACCGTTTCTATGTTTATATATTCGTTGTTTATTTTATATGTTGTATATTCATCACTGCCAATTTTGCTTTTAATGATAGTTTGAATGTCTACATTTGTAGCTAATTGACCATTTGTAGTTTGGCGAGGAAATAAGTATAAGGAAAAAAACAATACATAAATGAATGTTAAAATTAATAGAATATTTTTCATTTTGTCACCTAATATTATTATAGCCCATTTTTGTTAAATAGAGGAGTTATTTTATTACGATTAGTAAATAAACTGTTTAATATTTTTAAATTAATTAGTTAAAAATATTGCATAGCTTTAAAAATTGTGTTATTATTAATTAGCAATGGACCTCTAGCTCAGTTGGTTAGAGCATCCGGCTCATAACCGGGCGGTCGTAGGTTCGAGTCCTACGAGGTCCACCATTTTTATTTGCAGGCATGGCGGAATTGGTAGACGCGCTAGACTTAGGATCTAGTGGAGCAATCCGTGGGGGTTCAAGTCCCTTTGCCTGCACCAAACTGATTGCTACTAACCATTATATGGTTAGTTTTTTTATTAAAAAAAGATGATATTAATCTTCTATTAAAATTTTTTTAATTTTAAGATAGGTCCTTCTTCTCTTGGGGGCGTAAATGAGTCAATTTTTCTTTCAAAACCCTGTAATATATCTAATAAGCTATTATTACCTAATTCATCTAATATATCAAAATATTCCCTTGGAAGTTCATGATCAGCTATTCCCACAAAATTTCTATGGCCTAATTTCTGTGAGTGTCTCTCTGCTGCAATACATTTCTGTAATTTTTTAGGATTGGTTATTTCTTGACCATTTTCAAAATAAGTCCAATCTTCAGGCTTAATTTCTTTATAGCCAAATAATTGACAATTGTCTTTGGCAAAATGACCATAAAAAAATGTTTTGCGGATGCTTTTGATGTCTTCATAACTTAATTCCATTGGATAATTGTATTATTCGAGTAACTGAGCCAATGGACAAGCACCATTTACAACTATACTTTCCTCTCCTAAACTAAGACACATTTCGTCATCAGTTAAATTAAGAATTGGGTATGATGGTGATCTATATAAAAGATCGTCAGCAAGGTCTTTATTATCAAGGATAAATAAAATGCTTCTATATGGTACCCCAGATATAACTCGCAGTCTTTCTGACATATCTTCATTGCTAAGTTGGTATATTTCGCTAGTTTTTATGACCTTCCCTACATAAACGTCATTAC
>CALVJF010000100.1 GCA_944331885.1 uncultured Bacilli bacterium | reverse complement strand
AAAACTGCACCATCGGTAATTGGATTTAAAAATTTATTAGAATGCCAAGCAGTAGCTAGAGGGCCAGTCTCTGCTTCACCATCTCCAACTACACAAGTAGCAATAAGATCAGGATTATCAAAAACAGTACCAAAAGCATGGGCTAAACTATAACCAAGTTCTCCACCTTCATTAATTGAACCAGGAGTTTCCGGCGCAACATGACTAGAAATACCTCCAGGAAAAGAAAATTGCTTAAACAATTTTTTTAATCCTTTTTCATCCTCAGTAATATCTGGATAAAATTCACTATAAGTTCACTCCAAATAAACATCACTTACTACTGAGTTACCTCCATGTCCTGGACCAGAAACATATATCATATTTAAATTATATTTATTTATAACTCTATTTAAGTGCACATAGACAAAGTTTTGCCCTGGACACGTTCCCCAATGCCCGACAATTTTACTTTTAATATGCTCTTTCTTTAAAGGCTCGCGTAATAATGGATTATCTAAAAGATATAATTGCCCAACAGTCAAATAATTGCATGCCCTAAAATAAGCATCTATTTTTCTCAATTCTTCTTCATTTAATGTATTCACAATTTCACCCCAATATTCTAATAATAGAATACTATATTTTTTAAATAAATACTACCCATAATTGACTTATTCCAATTTTTTAATTATTATATATATAATAGAAGGTGGTAATTAATGAAGGAAAAAGGTTTTACTTTAGTTGAATTAATTGTAGCTATTGCTTTATTAGGAATTATTGTAGCTATTGCTGTTCCAACATATAATCATGTTACTGAATCGACAAAGCAAAAAGCTTTTGAAAACAAAGCAGAACAAATTGAATTAGCAGCCGAAAAATGGGCAGAAGAATTAAATTTATCTAATAATAAAGTAATTACTGTCAACCGTTTAATTGAAGATGGTTATTTACAAGCCGATGAATTTAAAGGTGATACTGCTTTAGTTGAAAATCCAATTAATAATGAAAATATGATTTGTTATACAATTGAAATATCTTTAGAAAGTGGCCAAAGTATAGCTAAATTAAATTCAGAAAACAGTGATTGTAGCCTAAAGGATGAAGAAGACAAAGAAAGAAGTATTCAAGTAAGTGCTTTTAAAATTACCAATAATAAGATAATAAATAATAATAATTTTAAACTAGATGTTAATGAATTAAACACAATTGAATGGACTAATACAGATATATTATTAGTCGTTGAAATGAAGGACAATGAAGTTTTTGATAAAATATTTTGGAGTGAAAATGGTGTAAATACAACAACTTCTTTGGAGGGAAAGCAATTATTAAAATCTTCGGAAATCAAGAAGAATCAAACAATTAATGTCGAAGATTATGGTAATGCTATTGTAGTATCAACTTCTGTATTATTAAAAGCAAATTATGAAATAAGTGTATATACTAAAGATAATGGTACTAAAAATACAAGTGTAAAAGTTCAAATAGATAAAGAAGCACCACGTATTGATGCCAAAGCATCAACGGAGATGGTAACTACTGCAACAAGAGAAACACATCTTACAGGAACAGATGGAGAAGGATCTGGCTTAGAATCATTTATAGTAACTGAAAAAGGAAAAAATGAATTCGAAACATTTGCCGCTGAAAATGGAGATATTAAAGTTGGACTAAAACCTGCTCAAGAAGGAAATGAAATAGTTTACGAAATATATGGCTTAGACAAAGTTGGCAATCGTTCTAAAACAGCAATTGAGTTAATTGTTAAAAATGTTGATAATCAAGGAGCAAATGTTATTGAATTAGTTGGGACACCAGATAACGATACATTTACGAAAAAGATAACATTAACAGGTTCAGCTCGCGATGACATATCAGGTTTAATAGGATATCAATTTACAACTACTGATAAGGTCCCAAGTGAGTGGATAGATATTGAACTGACAAATGATGAAGTAACTTATAATAAAGAAAACATTACTGAAAATGGCTTATATTATTTTTGGGTAAAAGATTCTTTAAATAACACAAGTAAAGCAAAATATGAAGTTAAAAATATTGATTTAATAGCCGGAGATATAATTAAAATTACTCCAAGTACAACAAATTATACAAAAACATTAACATTAACAGGGACTGCGACCGATAATTTATCGGGAATAGTAAAATATCAATTGACTACAAGTTCATCCGAACCAAGTAGTGGTTGGACAACAACAGATGCAACTAAAACTATAACAACAACTTTAAATATTACCAAAAATGGTACATATTACTTATGGGTAATCGATGCAGTAGGAAACGTTAATAAAAAATCTTACGTAATAAATAACATTGATACTACAGCCCCATCAGTAAGTCTAAAGCCAAGTACGACAAGTTATACAAAGTCTTTGACACTAACAGGAACCGCAAGAGATAGTCAATCCAACATTGTTAAATATCAAATAACAACAAGTTCTGCACAGCCAAGCAGTGGATGGACAACAGGAAATAGTAAATCAATTACAGCAACTAAATCAATAACAAGTAATGGAACATATTATTTCTGGGCGCAAGATAGTGCTGGAAATATTAGCAAAACTAGCTACAATATTACAAATATCGACCGTGAACCACCAGTTTATTCTTATGGCGGATCTGTATCTATATCTGGTAGTAATGGTGTAATATCAACAGCATATTTTACTGATAAATCACCTGTTACAGTATATTATTATGCTAGTACAAGTTCATATCAACCTTCTTCAAGTTCAATTCGTTCAACATCGCGTTCGTTTTATGCATCATCTTGTGAAACATATTATTATGCTTATGCCAAAGCCGTTGATCAAGCTGGAAATGAAACTATAAGATATTTAGGAGCAGCTAGATCAGGAAGATGCTGCAGTGAAGGTACATATACTTATGATTATTGCTCATCTAGAGGATATAAAGTATATTCTCGTTATAATGGCTGTTTAGGTTACACCGAAAGATATACGGATTATAATAGATATTGTTGGAGCGATGAATCATGTGGGTCATGGGGCTCATGTGAATCTAACAATCGTAAATACCGTACATGTTATTCATATTACGGCGGTTCAAGAGATTCATATGAAGATTCGAAAAGATGTGTTTATAATAGTGGTGGATCTAGTAGCGGCTCATCTGGCGGATCATCAGGTGGTAGCAGTTTGCCAGTAAGGTATGAAGCCAATAGAATCTGTTCGTCTAAAAGCTCTTGCGCTAGCAATGGATATTACGGAGGCGGAGAATGTGATGTAATAACAACATCAACTTCAGTATGTGGGGCAAGTTATAAAGGAAAATACTTATGTTACTGTTGTAACACTAAAGACTATTTAGGTAATTCGATTAGTTGGAACGGGCGCGGAAGTTGTGTGTCAAATTAAGGAGAATAAAAATGAAAATAAAAAAAATATATATAATTATAACAATTTTAATAATTATAGTTTTAAGCAGTTTGTTATTAACGTATTATATTTTAAAAAATAAATCTTCAAATAAAGAACAAGAAAATCCAAAACAAGAAAATGCTCAAGTAATTGTAAGCAATTTGCTCCAAGAAGTTGCAGAAATAAATA
>CALVJF010000099.1 GCA_944331885.1 uncultured Bacilli bacterium | reverse complement strand
ATGAAGAATTAGAAAAAACAAAAGTAAAAAAAAAAAAAAAAGAAAAAAATATTAGAAGAAAATAATTTAATGTCATCTTCAAAAAAGAAAAAAAGAAGGTTGAATTTAAAAAATATCTTTATAATTTTAATAGTAATCGCATCAATATCATTAAGTACTTATTATATACTGAACTTACGTATTAAGCATATTTTAATTTTAGGTACTACTAATATTAAAGATGTTGAAATTATTGAAACAGCTAAAATCAAAAATTATCCTAAAATATTTCGTTTAAATATTTCCCAAATTGAAAAAGATCTTAAAAATTTAGATTTAGTATCAGATGTAAAAATTAAACGAAATATTTTAGGCAAATTAACTATTGAAATTACCGAAAATTTACCATTATTTTACTATCAAAATCAAAGAAAAACGATTTTATCAGATGGTAGTAAAATAGACGATACTAGTTTTCTCGGATTACCAACTATTATTAATTATGTTCCCGACAAACAGTTAGAAGCACTCGTTAAAGGAATTAATAAAATAGATCAAGATATTTTATATTTAATTAATGAAATTGAATATTCACCTTCTGAAAATTCCGAAGGAAAAGTAATAGATGACACCCGCTTTATTTTATATATGAACGATGGTAACACAGTTTATATGAATACCGTCAATATAAAAAAACTATCCAATTATTTTACTATTTTAGATGCTATTGAAGAAGAATACGGTGATTTAGAGAAAAACAAAGGAGTACTACAATTAGATTCCGCTACCGATCGCTATTTCTTTAAAACCTATGCTGCTATTAAAGCAGAAGAAGAAGCAGCTCAAAATCCAGAAGAAGATGATTAAATGAAAATAAATTATCAAATAGAATTAGAAAAAATAATTGATACAATTAAAGATTTAGATAAAAAACCAAAATTATTATTACATAGCTGCTGTGGCCCTTGTTCCACAGCAGTTATTGAGCGTTTAAAACCTTATTTTGATATTACAATTTTTTACTATAATCCTAATATTGAACCACATGAAGAATATCTTCATCGTAAATCAGAACAATTACGTCTATTAAAAGAATTAGATATTAATTATTTAGATTGTGACTATGAAAATGAAATTTATCATCAAAAGGTAGTAGGATTAGAACAAGAAAAAGAAGGTGGAGCACGTTGTGCCGTATGCTTTCGCTTAAGAATGCAAAAAACTGCTCAAACTGCCATTAAACATCATTACGATTATTTTGGTACAACTCTAACAGTTAGTCCTCATAAGGATAGTCAAATTATTAATACTATTGGTAAATCTATAAGTGAAGAATTAAATATAAAATATTTATTTGCTGATTTTAAAAAGAAAAATGGCTATTTAAGAAGTATTGAATTAGCTAAAAAGTATGACTTATATCGGCAAGATTATTGTGGTTGCTTATATGCTAAAAATAATTAACTTTTATAAAAGAGGTGAATAGATTTGCAAATAAACTTAAAACCAATCGAATTAGAAGATGGACAAGAGTATTGTGATTTATTAATTGAACTTGCAAGCTACGAAGATGCCTATGCTAAGCCAGTACCGAGTGATTTTCAACCCGAAGAATTTGTAGATTTCAAAAAAGCTAGAATCAGAATGGCTTTAGGTATTGATTTACCACCAAGTGTAGTAAAAACTAACACTTATTGGGTTCAAGATGATATTACCCCAATCGGTTATGCAACGTTAAAGCATGAAGTAGATTTAAGCAAACCAGGAGGACACTTTGGTTGCTGTTTAAAAAAAGAATACCAAAATAAAGGTATTGGTACCATAGTATCGGATCTTTTATCAGAAATAGCATTAAATGAATTAGGAATAGACGAAATTATATTTACATCTAAAGCTGAAAATGAACAAAGTATCCGCTCAGTAGCCAAAATTGGTGGAACATATATAAAAACAGAAAATGGCTACCATTTTTATAAAGTAAATCTTAAAGATAAAGTACCGCAAAAAAGTAAATAATATTGGCTAATTGACTTAGTTCAATATCTTTGCTATACTAAACCCATAAATCGATGAAGAAAGATTAGTAATTTAATTAATTTAGTTAAGAGAGTCCATACTTGGTGGAAATGGATCTAAATATTAAATGAATCTCCTTTCTAGAGCAGCTAATCCCTGCCGGTTATAACCGTTATGATAATTAAGATAAATAAAGGATGGTACCGCATTATTTGCTCCTTGCAAATAATGCGTTTTTTATTTTATAAGGAGGATTTTATGTATAATAAAGAAGAATTATTACAAATTAATAATGATTATGAACGTGCTTTAAAATTAGTCTCGATTATCTTTCAAGGCAAGAAAGATAAAGAAGGAGAACCATATATTAATCACTTAATTAGAGTTAGTAAAAAATTAAAAAATCCTAATACTAGAGTTGCTGGTTTATTACATGATACTATTGAAGATATTGAATATATGAGTTTTAATTCTTTAACAGAATTAAAATTTAATGATGAAATTATCGAATTAATAAGACTAGTAACAAAAGATCCTTCCTTAAATTATCACGACCAAATAACCAAAATAATTGTCAGTAACAATATTGAAGCAATAAAGCTCAAATATGCCGATATGTCAGACAATTACGATTTAGAAAGATTAAAAAAATTAAGCCCCGAACAACAAGAATATTTTCATCATAAATATGGGCCAGAAATAATAAGATTAAAAGAAATTTTAGAAGAAAGAGGAACAATAAATGATTGATATTAAATTAATAAGAGAAAATAAAGACTTAGTAAAAGAAAATATAAAGAAAAAATTTCAAAATGAAAAATTACCATTAGTAGATGAAGTCTACGAAATGGATATTAAAGTTCGTGAAACCCAAACTAAAGCGGATAATTTAAAAGCTAATAAAAATAAAATGAGTTCTCAAATAGGAATTTTAATGAAAGAAAATAAAAAAGAAGAAGTTGAAAAAATTAAGACTGAAATAGCTAAGATGGCATCTGAAATAACTGAATTAGAGACTGAACAAGAAAAATTAGCTAAAGAAATAAAAGATCGTATGATGGTAATTCCTAATATTATGGATCCATCAGTCCCAATTGGTAAAGATGATTCTGAAAATGTTGAAGTAGAAAGATTTGGCCAACCAATTGTACCAGACTATGAAATTCCTTATCACGCAGATATTATTGCTGCTGTAAATGGCTTAGATAAAGAATCAGCCGGTCGTACTAGTGGTGAAGGATTTTACTATCTTTTAGGAGACATTGCCCGTTTACACGAAGCAATGCTAGCTTGTGCTAGAGATTTTATGATTGATCATGGTTTTACTTATGCTATTCCACCATTCATGATTCACGGCGATGTTGTAACTGGTGTTATGTCATTCCCAGAAATGGAAGCTATGATGTATAAAATTGAAGGTGAAGATTTATACCTTATCGGGACCAGTGAACACTCTATGATTGGCAAATTTAAAGATCAAATTATTAAACCAGAAACTTTACCAATTACTATGACTTCATATTCACCTTGCTTTCGAAAAGAAGGAGGATCACATGGTTTAGAAGAAAGAGGATTATATCGTGTTCACCAAT
>CALVJF010000098.1 GCA_944331885.1 uncultured Bacilli bacterium | reverse complement strand
CCATAGGCCGATTATTTACCGTCCAACTAGCAACTATAGAATTATATATATCTAAATAATCATTAAAAGAGCCAATTCCATACACATTATATATATCAGGCAATAAAGTTACGCTATCATCAGAAACAACATTATTTGTATCAAGAACATACGTTTTTAAGCAATTACCTCCAATTGAATCACATTTCTTATTAGCAACTACATCATATAAAAACACGTGTCCTAAACTAAACTCCAAATCATTGCCTTCACTTTCACCTATATATTGTTCTGCTCTTAAACTTAAAACAATTCTAATAGGTTGGCGCATAACATAATCGGGATTACTAGCGAGCTTTGCTTCTTCGCTTTTACGAAAATTATAAATTGAATTACCCCAATCGCTATCAAATTCGTCATTTAAAGAATCCAAAGGCCAAGTAATAGAGACAATAAATTCACTGACACCATTTTTAGCTAAAGCATATCCTTTACCTAAATTAATATTAATATGAAATGGATAATCATGAGCTAATTTATCTTCAATTTCTAATCTACTCAATCCATCCAAGTTAATTTCTTCATCAAGAATTCTTATACTTTTTATATCATAATCAATAATAGCATCAGAATCTCCTAAATTTTTAATATTAACCGTTTCATTTTTGGCTTCCATTCCCGGAGCAATTTCATCCACAGAAATAGTTATGTCTCCTGAAACAGAATTCCCATTTTTATCAAATTCAATATACCAAGCTTTGACATCAATATCCGTCGAAACAGTAGATAAACCACTATACGCAAACCATGCCAAAGTAATAGACATAAAGGACATTGCAATAAAAAATAAAGATATTAAATTACTTTTTAATAATAATCTATGTCTTGATTTCATAATCACAACTCCTTTTTAGATTTTTTTCCTTCTTTGTTCTTCCCTTTCAAGTAATAAACTAATTATTTCTGAACCAATTAAATATAATAAAGGCAAAATAACAAATATAAACATTCCTGTTGTTGTTCCAACAACTTTATATATAAATGACAAAATATTACACTTCATTATGATTTTACCATATAACTGCTCTTCATAAACTATCGGATCTTCAACTATGTTTGAAATCCCTTTAGTATGGAATTTATATCTTCCATCAACTACTTCTATGTCTATTACTTCATGAGTAATAACTTTATCTTTAAAATCCCCTTCTTTACCTAAATAACTAATTGCATCACCTTTTCTAACATCTTCAGGAGCAATTTCTTTAGCAATTAAAACATCACCGACATTATATTTAGGGGCCATACTTCCTGTAGCTACCGTAAACATTCTAAAATTGAAAAATGAAAATCTATTGCCGCTGAATCGTTGTAGACACACTACAAAAACAAACAAAACAACAAATAATATAACTATAACATTTACAATCTTTTTTATTATACCTAAAGCTTTTTTCATAAACAAACAACCTACAAATTATTCTCTGCCCTTTCCAAATATTCATCAATTACATTTTTAAATTTCTTTCGAACATCATCAGCACCAACTAAACGATTATTATTCTCTTCTTTTAATTCATTAGCAATCATCCTTAATAAATCTTCTTCTGAAATATTAATACCACAACTAAGTAATAAATCAATAATTCGATGAATTTCTTGCGTTAACAAGACTATTGCATAACTAGCCATTCTTTTCTTTTGCTCTCTTTTATAATTAACCATTGAATCAAGGACAAAGAAATCAACCAAAAATGAATGGTCCAAAAATCGTTGTAAAATTTCACTTCCATTATTATTTAAATTTTCTTTCGAATCTTCTTCTTCCTCAAACTTATTTAAGTACTCCCATAATGCAACAGCAATTCTAAAATTAGGATTTTTTAAAATAATATTGGTCTTCTTAACAGGTGGCTTAATAAGTGGAATATGAGCTTTACTTAAGTCTTTCATCATCGGACTCTTATCCCAACTAGCAATATATTCTTTAATTCTTTTTATTCTATTTTTAATAGCGCGAATTTCTTCCTTTAATTTTTTATCTAAATTATCAGATGGAATTGATGCTGAAGTAACTTTAAGTTCAATTCTTACTTTTTCCGTATCAGTAAACGAATTTCCAACATATTCTAATAATTTATCATCACTAAGTTCAAAATTTTTTAATTCTTTTTCTTTACGCATAACAAACTTAGTCATATCATTTATTAAAGTATATAGAAATCTATTTTCATAAATATTAAATGTTTCTTCATTACGAACATCTAATATTTTTGAAGGCTGAACATCATTATTTTTTTTATCAAAACGATTAATATATTCAGTATGTTTAGCTAAATCTTTAATACTAGATACATTAATCCTTTTTGATTTTTCAACTAATACAGTATTTTCTTCTTGAATAAGTGTAATTTTAGGATTACGAACAATTATATCAATAAATGGACAAGCTTTTTCTAATTCAAGAACCCAGTCAAAAGCAACTAAGTCACCAGAAAAGTCTGACTTAAAATGCATGTCTGACTCTAGCTTTTTTAAAAATATTTTACACTTATTTTTTGCTGCTTCATCAGTTTCTAATTTCAATGCCTTAGCCACTTTTTTCAACTCCTATCTAAACACTCTTTTTCAAATTAGTTAAATAAGCAATACATTCTTTCATAACATTTTTTCCAAAATTCTTATTTAAAAAAGCAATAAATGGATCAATTTCATCACGTATAAGAGCTACACTTAATTGATCAAATTTTCTTAAAATCTTTTTTGCAATAAAATAATCAATTGCTTCAATTTCTTTACCACCACAAGCAACATAAATTGGAACAAATGTATTTAATTGTTTCATAATACGATTACCAAATGCAATTCTAAAATGTTCAATAACATAATCATCGATTTGAACTACTTGTTCGTATCCTTTATCAGTCAATGGATACTTTTCAATTGCATCAGCAAATAAGGATTCTAAATAACTAGCATTAATATTAATAGCTTCTTGTTCACGACATTTAAAAGGAGCTATCTTAGTATTTATATCAATTGGCATTGCACGGTCATAAACTTTATCAGTTACCATAAAAGTCGAATCATCATTATTTATAGTTCCTATATACCATAAATTGCCAGGAATCTTTAGTTTACCTTTAATAATCTTTTTAGGATCATTTTCCCAAGAACTAGCTACAATATCCACAATCCATTCATCACGACTAGGCATTTCTAGCATTGATAAAAAATCTGCAAAATAATATTCAACACGAGCTAAATTCATTTCATCCAAAATAATAGTATGAACATCATCATCAAAAGTCGAAGCGTAAATTTCCCCTAACGCTTTAGTTTCATTAAATCTTTTCGTAAATTCATTAAAATATCCTAAAAAATCTGATTTATCACGCCATGAAGGCTCAACAGATGCAACACAAGAATCAACGCTTACAAATTTACCCCAAGCATACGCTAAAGAAGTTTTACCAGTACCAGAAATACCTTGTAATATAATTAATTTACCACAAGCAAGTCCGGCAAAGAAAGGCCTTAATATCGAATAATCATAATATAATTTTAATTGACTAGCAGCAAAACATCTAAAATCATCGATTAACTCATCTAAAGTAAAATTATTTTCATATACTCTAGGCC
>CALVJF010000097.1 GCA_944331885.1 uncultured Bacilli bacterium | reverse complement strand
GGTCCAGTAGCACCCTCAGCTCCTTGAGGTCCGGTAGGTCCAGTCGGTCCAGTAGCACCTTCAGCCCCTTGAGGTCCGGTAGGCCCAGTTGGCCCAGTTACACTTAATCCTTGAGAACCAGTCGGTCCAGTCGGACCAGTAGGCCCAGTAGCTCCGCTAGGAATAGTAAGGTTTAAAACATAATTTGGCGCGGTACCTGTAATAGAAGCAGCGGCTTGAGTACCTGGCAAACCTGTTATTACTGACCCAATACTTAAATTTAAAGAAGTACCCTGAGGTCCGGTAGGTCCAGTCGGTCCTGTTGCCCCAGTTGCCCCTTGAGGTCCAGTCGGCCCAGTAGGTCCAGTTACACTTAAACCTTGAGGCCCAGTAGGCCCAGTAGGTCCAGTAGGCCCAGTAGCGCCTAAACTTCCTGAAGTACCTTGAGGCCCAGTCGGCCCGGTCGGTCCAGTAGGGCCGGTAGAACCACGTGGAATAACGAAATCTAATAATACATTAGAAGAAGTCCCAATATTCGTAACTGATGCATCAGTACCAGGAGCACTAGTCACGGTTGAATCGACTGTGATTGTTGCACTAGCAGGTCCCGTAGGCCCAGTCGGTCCAGTTGGCCCATAACAACAGCAGCAACTAACTGGATTACATTTTGCATATTCATCAATTTTACGCTTAGCGTTGCAGTATAAACTATTATTATTCATAAAAACTCCTTTCTATATAAAATATGATAAAAAAGTTAATATGATTAATAATTATTAATAAACAAAGAAAATATATTTACATATTAACATACAATAAAATAGGTGATTTAATGAGTAAATATAAAGTATGTGTGTATGCAATAGCATTAAATGAAAGCAAATTTGTAGATCGTTGGGTGGATTCCATGCAAGAAGCTGACCAAATATATGTGTTAGATACAGGATCGATAGACGACACTGTAGAAAAATTACAAAAAAGGGGAGTCAATGTTAAATGCCAAAAAATATCGCCATGGCGTTTTGACGTAGCTCGTAATGAGTCATTAAAAATGATTCCTGAAGATATTGATATTTGTGTATGTGTTGACTTAGACGAGGTATTTGACAAAGGATGGCGAACAGAACTAGAAAAAAGTTGGACCACAGAAACTACCCAATTATCGTATAACTACATATGGAGTTTTGATGAAAATGGAAATCCAGGGACTACGTTTTACATTCAAAAAATTCACGCCAATAAAAAATATGAATGGGTAAATCCTGTTCATGAAGTACTAAAACCATTAGATAATGTTTCTACTAAAATGACAGTAAATGATACAATTTTATTAAAACATTATCCTGATAATAATAAATCGCGAAGTTCTTATCTTCCACTTTTAGAATTGTCGGTTTCCGAAAATCCTGAAAATGATCGCAATGTTCATTATTTGGGTAGAGAATACATGTATTATAAAAGATGGCAAGAATGTATTAATATGCTTCACAAACATCTTAAATTAAAGTCAGCAACTTGGCTTGATGAGCGTGCCGCATCAATGCGTTACATCGCAAGATCATATGTAGAATTAGATTACCTAGAAGAAGCAATAATGTGGTACGAAAAAGCCATAGCTGAAGCCCCATATTTGCGTGAAGCATACACAGAATTAGGATTTTTATATTATAATTTAAAAGAATATAATAAAAGTATTTATTATTTAGAAGAAGCTCTAAAAATTACTAACAAGCCTAAAACTTATATATGTGAATCATATTGTTATAATGAAAGGATATATGACATCTTAAGCTTAGATTACTATTTTACAAAAAACTATTATAGAGCGATTGATAATGCTCAAAAAGCATTAATAATTAACCCACAAGATAAAAGAATTCAAAATAATCTTGAAATATATAAAAACTATGGAAATTAAATTATTTTCCATAGTTTTTTAAAATATTATCAAACAAACTATTTAAGTTATTATCTCTTAATAAAATGCCTTTCTCTTTAACTATTAAAACATTATAATTGTCAAAGACAATTTTCTTAAAACCTTTAAAATCTTTAATACAAGAAAAATCAATAATATTATTTTCAAAATTATATGCATAATTAAGCTTAACTAAATTAAATATTTGATTATTTAAATACTTTGGATAAATCTCATAACATTTATTTAATAAATTTACATTATCACCATAATATTCACTACAACAATTTTTATAATTAAATTGAGTTTTACCAAAAGCTAAATAATATTTTTTATTATCAAAATTTATACTAAATTGATTAGATTTTCCTTGAACAAAACAATAATCAATATAAGTATTATCTTTTAACATTTTCTTTATTAAAACATTAATAACATCATAATATCTAAAAGAATTTTTTAAATAGATATTATCAATCAATAAACAATTTCCAACTATCTTTGTCACAATAAAACCAATATAATTATTATCATCTTTAATTTCCCAATAATTAAAATTATTTTTCTTTAAATTTAATAAAAGTTCATTAATATTAATAGATTTCATAAAATTATGATCATTGAACAAAGACTTCAATAATTTAATACCAAATAATGATTCAATACTAACATTTTCTTGATAATAATATTTATTTCCTATTAAATAACCATTATTTTTTAAATAACTTCTATAGTATTCCAAAATATTATTTATATTAATTACTTCCAAGTAATTAGTATTATTACAATTAATTAAATTATTCAATAAATCTTCTTGACTTAAGTTTTCAAATATTGCTATAAAGTTATTCATTTTAATAGTATTTAAATTAATTTTATTATCTTTGATATATGACTTAAAAGTTGAAAACAATTTAAATAAATTACCTGTATCAAATGGATAAGCTCTCATAAATCCTAAAGCCATATAATTATGATCAATTAAAATATTAATATCTTCATCAGTAAAAATGATGATTTCTTTAATGTTCCATCCAGCAAATAAATATTCTAGATCATCAAGGTTAAAAATACTTTCTTTTAATTCGAAATCGTTAAGTGTTAAACTATCTATTAAATCTAAATAATCTAATTCATTTATATGATTATAATAAGTATTAAATATCACTGAGTTATTAAAATACTTCTTTAATAATTTTTTACAAAAAGATATATTATTTTCAATATTAAGAACCTCATTGTAATAATCATCACATTCAGTATTTACATAAGAATTAATTAAATTATTCAAATAAAATTCATTACTTTCTTTATTATAATAAACTTCAAATTCGATTGTATTTAAAATATCTTTACAATTTTTAAGAACTTTGACTTTCTTTTTCGAAATTGTTTTATTTTCATATAGTAAATAATTCGCTGCTTCATTAATTTCATAATTATTATATCTATAACTTAACTTATTAAATAATAAATTCAATTTAGCAATATTAAGCTTTGCGTTATTAATTCTTTCAAACTCCCAATAATTTGCCGGTTTTTTAATACCTTTGTTATCTAAATACTTTTCTATTGAAAAACCATTTCTACTTAAAGGCTTCAATATATTTTCTTTAAATTCCTCTAAATCAATTTTTCCTAATCCTTTTTTTAATTTATTAATTAATTTTTCCTTATTAATATTATTCTTTAGAAAAGCTTGTCCATTATTTTTGTCAACTAATAATAAATATATTAAATTATATTT
>CALVJF010000096.1 GCA_944331885.1 uncultured Bacilli bacterium | reverse complement strand
TTGATATAATTGATATTGTTGCAGGAGTTAAAATGTGGTACACTAATTGTGAAAATAAATTGGCTAGTTTGTGTAAAATGCTTATTGTTAAAACAGAAAAAGAACTAGATGAAGTGCTAGGAGAGATAATGGAAATGAATGCTAAAGAGAAGTTAGTTAAAGAAGTAAAAAAATTTAGTGATGATGATGCAAATATCGGATTATATACTAAATTAAGTCATCAAGAAATTCTTAAAAATACATTAGTGTACGAAGCAGAAGAAAGAGGAAGAATTGAAGGAGAGAAAAGCGGAATTATTTTGACTGCGAAAAAAATGTTAGCTAAAGGAATCGATATTAAAATTGTTCAAGAAATAACTGGTTTAAGTTTAATGGAAATTGAAAAATTGAAATCTAATTGATTTCAATTTTTTTATGTTAATAAGCAATTTACTAAGTTATTAGTTATGTGTTATAATTGTTTAACGAGGTGATTTTGATGGCTAAAAGTAGGAGCGAATTAAGGGAAAAAATCATGGTTATTTTATATCAAATAGATATTTATAAAAAAAATAAGATGACTTATGAAGTAGAAGATGTAATTAAAGAAAATTTAGAAATTGATAATGATTTTGTTAAGGATATTGTATATGGTGTTATCACTTATGAAAAGGAAATAAATGATATTGCTAATAGTTATATGAATAATTGGAATATTGAGCGAATTGATCGAACTGGAGCTGCCATATTGAGAATGGCAATTTATGAACTTAAATATACGGATACACCAAGTGTTGTAGTTATTAATGAAGCGGTAGAACTAGCTAAAAAGTATAGTGATGATTCGGTAAGAAAAATTATTAATGCTGTTTTAGATAGGATGATTAATGAATAATGGAACCTAAGTATATTAAAATTAGTGATTTAAATAGGTATATTAAAGCTAAGTTTGATATGGATAGTCATTTAAATAAAGTTTATTTAAAGGGTGAAATATCAAACTTTAAAAGTCATACAAGAGGTCATTTATATTTTACTTTGAAAGATGAAACTAGTAGGATTGCAGCAGTCATGTTTATGGGAAATGCCCGCAGTTTGACATTTACACCAGAAGATGGAATGAATGTTTTAGTTACGGGACGAATTAGTGTATATGAAGCTAATGGTGCTTATCAAATATATGTTGAGTCAATGGAAGTAGATGGAATTGGTAATTTATATTTAGAATATGAAAAATTAAAAAAGCAATTACAAAGTGAAGGATTATTTGATAGTAAATATAAAAAATCTATTCCAAAATATCCGAAAAAAATTGGAATTATTACTGCTAGTACGGGAGCTGCTATTAGGGATATACTAAGTACAATAAAAAGAAGATATCCTATTTGTGAAACAATTCTTTTTCCTAGTTTAGTACAAGGAGAACTTGCTAAAGATAGTATTGTTAAACAAATTAAGAAAGCACAAGAATATGATTTAGATGTTATAATTTGTGGCCGTGGTGGTGGATCTATCGAAGATTTATGGGCTTTTAACGAGGAAGTTGTAGCACGAGCTATTTTTGCTTCAAAAATTCCAATTATAAGTGCTGTAGGTCATGAAGTGGATTTTACAATTGCTGATTTTGTGGCAGATTTAAGAGCACCGACACCAACTGGAGCGGCGGAAATGGCAGTACCAAATTTAGTTGATATCAATAATATGTTAGAACAATATAAAATTCGTGCTAATAAAGGTATGACTAAAATAATCGAATTTAATAATAAAAAATTGGATAATATTAAAAACTCATTTATTTTAAAAAATCCTTTAAGTATTTATGAAGTTAAGGAACAAAAATTAGATAGTTTAATTGATAAAGTTAATCAATTAATTAATAGTAAATTAGATACTATGAAAGTAAAATATCAATATTTGATAAGTAGTAATATTTTAAAAGACCCAATAGGTGTTTATTTAAAAAAGAACGATAAAATTGAATTATTAAAGAATAATGCTAATAATGTAATAAATAATTTAATTAAGGAGAAAGCTCATCAATATGGGATTATTGTTAATTCTTTAGAACTTTTAAATCCTTTAAATATTTTAAGTAAAGGATATAGTGTAGTTTATCAAAATGATAATATTGTTAATGATATAAGTAAAGTAAAGATTAATGATATCTTAAATATTAGAATGACTAATGGAGTTGTAAAAACGAAGGTAGAAGAGGTGGAAGAGAATGGCAAGTAATAAAGAAAAAAGTTTTGAGGAAGCTTTAAATGAATTGGAAACAATTGTCAAAGAGTTAGAAAGTGGTAGTATCGATTTAGATAAAGCTATTGAAAAGTATGGAAATGCGATGAATTTAGCTAAACTATGTAGTGATAAATTAAATAATGCTACAGAAAAAGTTAATAAAATATTGGCAGAAAATGGTAATTTAGAAGATTTTGAAATTAAAGAATAAATCCTTAATAAGGATTTTTTATTTGGTAATAAATACCTATTTAAATATTTTGTTTAAGTTAATAATATTAGTAGGTGATTTGATGAAAAAGTTAGGATATTATTTAGTATATTTAATGATGTTATTGATGCCATTTAGTGTAATGGCTTATTCTAATAAGATAATTCCGGGTGGAGAAAATATAGGAATTGAAATTAACAGCAATGGTATTTTAGTAGTTGGTTTTTATAAAGTAAATGGAAAATATAATAAAGGTGTTCCTGATATAAATATGGGAGATTATATTACTAAAGTAAATAATATTACTGTTAATACGATTAATGATTTAGTGACTGCTATTGATAAAGAAATAAAAAATGATAAAGTACAACTAACTATTCTTAGAGATAGCCAAGAAATTAAAGTTGATTTTGAATTAAAAGAAGTTGATGGAACTTATAAGACTGGGTTATATGTTAAGGATAAATTAAGTGGTATAGGAACTGTTACTTATATTGATCCGGAAACTAAAATATATGGCGCTTTAGGGCATGAAATATTAGAAAGTAATACTAATCGCCGTATTGAGGTTAAAGATGGTTTAATTTATGAAAGCTATGTTACTGGGATAAATAAAAGTCAAGATGGCGTACCTGGTAGTAAGAATGCTAAAATAAATTATGATTATGAATTAGGAACTATTGATAAGAATACAGATGTTGGAATATATGGAACTTATATCGATGATGTAGAAAATCGCGAAGCTTTGGAAATAATGGATATAGATGATGTTAAATTAGGTAAAGCTTATATATATACAGTAGTTAATGTTAGCGAAGTAAAACAATATGAAATAGAAATTACAAAAATTAATAAAAATAGTAAAATTAAGAATTTTACTTTTGAGATTGTTGATGAGGAATTGATTCAAAAAACAGGAGGAATTGTTCAAGGTATGAGTGGTAGCCCAATAATTCAAGATAATAAAATATTAGGAGCTGTTACTCATGTAATAGTAGATGATGTTAAGACTGGTTATGGTGTTGCTATTAAAACAATGTTAGAAGAAGGTGAAAGAAACGAATAAAATCGTTTCTTTTTTTGATGTGATAAATGCTTTTTGGTTGCATATAGCTTCTTTTAGCAATTTTAATTAATAATATAATTTAATAATTTATTGTGTTAAAATATGTTTACATAAAAATTATACTTTTTATCATTAATGTGAGTAATAAATCTATATAT
>CALVJF010000095.1 GCA_944331885.1 uncultured Bacilli bacterium | reverse complement strand
GAGAAAAAGCGATAATTATTATCAATGGCTTCTTGATAGGCACGGAGAATAAACTCACGAGTTGCTAGAGCACTTACTAGCATTAATAAAGTGCTTTTTGGTAAATGAAAATTAGTTATTAGGCCATCAATTCCTTTAAATTTATAGCCAGGATAAATAAAGATATCGGTATTACCACTATCGGCAATAAATTTGTTATATTTACCAGCTACTGTTTCTAAAACTCTGGTTGAAGTTGTACCAACAGCAGATATTTTGTGCCCTTCTTGCCGAGCATTATTTAATACTTCAGCAACTTCTTGCGTAATAATATAATACTCACTATGCATTTTATGTTCTAATATATTTGTCACTTGAACTGGTCTAAATGTACCCAAACCCACATGTAAGGTAATAAATACTACTTTTATGCCTTTGCTCTTTATTTGCTCTAATAATTCTTCGGTAAAATGAAGTCCAGCAGTTGGAGCTGCAGCACTACCAATGTTTTTGGCGTAAATTGTTTGATATCGATCTTTATCCTTAAGTTGTTTATGAATATATGGTGGCAGTGGCATTTGGCCTAAGTAATCTAGTATTTCTAGTAATATTCCTTTGTATTCTAATTTAACGTGGACTAAACCTTCGGTAAATTTTTGAATGACTTTTCCTTTTAATAGACCTTCGGCAAATATGATAGTTGTACCTTCTTTTAAACGCTTGGCAGGTCTAGCAAGGCATTCCCAAGTGTCATTTCCTAAATCTTTAAGTAATAAAATTTCAATATGGGCTTTTGTTTCTTCTTTATAACCTATTAATCGAGCTGGAATAACTTTTGTATCATTTAATACTAAGACATCTTCTGGTTCTAAGTAATCAATTATATTCTTGAAAGTTTTATGCTCTATTGTTTGATCCTGTCTATTTAAAATCATTAACTTAGATGCATCTCTTTGTGGTAAAGGTGTTTGAGCAATAAGATTTTCTGGTAAATTGTAATCAAATTCTTCAATATTCATAAGAGTTACCCCTTTCTTCGCATATAAATTATAATTAAAAAAGATAGAAATGTCTATCTTTTTTTTAAAATAAGTTTAGGAGCAATTTTGGAAACTATTTTATTGATTAACGGAGTAATTAACAAAATTATATATATTCCTTCATATACCGATAAAAAATTAATTAGAATAAAACTTGTAATTCCAATAATTATAGAATATGTAATTTGTTCTTTTAAGGTAATTGGACTATATATGGGTAATGTTGCAATAAATATGCTGGCAAAAAGAATTGTACTATTTAAAAAATTATTAAATAATTGATGAAAGGAAAATATGGGCAATAAAAATATATTTAATATTAGATAAGTACATATAATAATGGGTGGGATTATCTTCTTGTAAATTGATGTGGACATTAAATATATATATGATATTAGGCATAATAAACTACTAGTAACCGCTAATCCCCCACTACTTCGGCCGAATAATAAATCAATAACGTTATAATGCATGGAAATAGATGATTCATATTGATTTAAATATGTATAATTGCTTAAAAATAAGATCGCTATAATGACTAAAAGCTTATTAAATAGTGCTAAATTGATTTTGGTAGATATGAATTTGCTTATGATAATAGTTATAGATGATAATATTAAATATAGTATTGTATTGACTGTTGGTGGCATTAACATAGCACTGATAGTCATAAGCAATGGTGTAAAAGATTCTGATGAATCATGGTGAAAATAATATTTATCAGCTAAAAATCCTAAGAAAAAAGAAAATGCTGGTAATATTATTGGCTTAAATAGTTGAAATAAACTAGTCTCATAGTTTTGATAAACAATTATACCATTACGATAAAATCCGTAGAGAATTAAAGGAATTAAAGCTATAGTATAATTTAATATTATTTTTTGAGCACTATTATTACTATGCATTGTCTTTGCTCCTTCCTAAATCTAAACGTTGTGGGCAGAAATAGCGGCATAAACCACATCGACGGCAATTAACTAATTCAGCTTTATCTAAAGGGTTAATATCAAAGGGACACACTTCGTTACATTTACCGCAGCCAATGCATCTACCTGGTTTTTCGATATTTTCTTTTAGGATATAAATTGCTTGAGTTGTGTGGTCTATTATATATTCTTGGGGATTAATTACGTCATTGTTTAGTATATTATTTTCTAAATATAGCATATTAGTTGTAGGCAATTGGTATTTTACAATTATATCTTTAAGACTAGTACCAATTTTAACATTTAAAACAAAGGATTTATCAATTTCAGGACTGGCTATTGTAATATATTTTTCACTTAAAGGTCGTTTTCTTTTGATTATTTGGTACATTTCAATTACATCTTCTATAGTTAAATATAAAATTTCTTCAGGTGAAATTGTAAGTTTAGAGGCGATAATTTCTGGGTAACATAGAGGATATTCATCATTAAAATAGCGATACTCGATGTAAGGATAATTGCCTATGTTATTGTTGTATAATTCAATAATCGAAGTATTTTTGCTACTTAGGGCGAATATTAATTGTTGGGGATTTAGTGATTCATAAAGTATGTCACAAGTTTCTAGTATTTGTGTAGAATAATTAAGTAAGTATTTTTGTTGATTTATTTGATAAGGTCTACAATTAATTCCGTTGATTATTATTTTTTTTCTATTTAATTGGTCTAAAATTTGGAAATTAGAAAAACCATATTTTATTAATAATTCTCGAATTTCTTCGATGGAATATTTTTTTTGGCGAGAAGAATTTTGAGGTTGATAATAATTTTCCATGAAATCGTTACTTATTTGTAGTTCATGGGAGTTATTTACTATTATTTTCCCAGAAATTGGCGAATAATAATTATAATTACTAAGAAACAAGATAGTATCTTTATAGACAATATTATTTTTAGTTAACGATTCATGATTTGGCGGTAATTTAATTGTAACTACTTCGGGAGTTAAATATTCTTCTACTTCATTTTGAAATGATATAGGTAATGACTCTTTTATTTGAAATGTTTTATACATATATTACTCACCTACTTTTTATATGAATCAAGATATTTTTTTAATTCAGTAGCTACCGCTTGAGGAAGATGTTCTTGTAACTCTTGAATTGATGCTTGTTTAATGTTATTAATACTACCATATTTTTTAATAATTGCTTTTTTTCTTTTAGGACCAATGCCTGGAATGTTATCTAAAATGCTACTAATGCTACCTTTACTTCTAATCGTACGATGGTAATTAATTGTGTATCTATGTACTTCATCTTGCATACGCGTCAAATAATGAAAAAGATTTGAAGTTTTGTCAATCGCTAATGGTAGTAAATTACTATTTATTAGTTCGTTAGTACGATGTTCTTTATTTTTTTTAAGACCACATACAGTAATTGGAAGATTCAAACTACACAATGTCTCCTTAGCGGCATTTATCTGATTTTCGCCGCCATCAACTATTATTAAGTCTGGAAGCTCGCTTTTTTCAATTAAAGCACGATAATAACGGCGATATATAACTTCTTGCATAGTGTGATAATCGTCATTTTTATCAACTGTTATTTTATACTTGCGATACTCTTTTTTGGCAGGTTGGCCATTTTTAAAGACTACCATGCCACTAACTGAAAAGTTTCCAAATAAGTTGGAATTATCAAAAATGTCAATACGCTCTAGTTGTTTTAAATTTAATAATTCCTTTAGTTCTTCATTAGCTTGAATGCTTC
>CALVJF010000094.1 GCA_944331885.1 uncultured Bacilli bacterium | reverse complement strand
GTAGAACTGGTCAAATTACACCCAACGCTGTACTAGAACCTATTAAAGTTGCCGGTAGTACTATTCGTCGCGCTACTTTACATAACGCTGATTATATTCGAAGTAAGGATTTAAAAATTGGCGATTACGTATCTATTCGTAAAGCTGGCGATGTTATTCCCGAAGTAGTTCGTCCTATATTAGAACGCCGTACTGGCAATGAAAAAGAGCTAATAATGATTGATAAATGCCCAATATGCGGCACCAAGTTAGTTCCAAGTATTTCACAAATAGATCTACTTTGTCCCAACAATCAATGCCCTGCTCGTAACATAGAAGGTCTTATTCATTTTATATCTCGACCAGCAATGAATATTGATGGTTTAGGAGAAAGAACAATTGAAGATTTTTATAATTTAAAAATTATTCAAAATATTGTTGATATCTATAATTTAAAAGATCGTCAAGAAGAATTAATAGAACTTGAAGGCTTTGGCCACAAAAGTATCTATAATTTATTGCTATCTATCGAAAATAGCAAGAAAAATTCCCTAGAACGTTTATTATTTGGTTTAGGAATTCCCAATGTTGGATCTAAAACTGCCAAAATATTAGCTCAAAAATATGAGACGATGGATAATTTAATAAATGCTAATATTGAAGAATTAACTAATATCAAAGATATAGGACCAGTTATTGCTAATAATATTAATAACTATTTCTCAAATCCAACTAATTTAATCTTAATTAATGATTTAAAAAAATTGGGTATAAATATGCAATATCTTGGTGAAAAACTAGAATATAATAATCAAATTAGTAATAAAAAGTTTGTTATTACTGGGACTATATCTTTTATGAGTCGTGATGAAATAAAAAAATATCTTGAAAAATATCAAGGAATAGTCGTTGAAAGTGTAAGCAAAAAAACCGATATTGTAATAGTAGGAGAGGCACCAGGCAGTAAATATCAAAAAGCTCTTGATTTAGGAATAACAATTTGGAATGAAGAAAAATTAAAAGAAATTATGAACCCATAATTTCTTTTTTTAGTTTTAAAGAATCTTTGCCAAATAGCTTAAAATATTGCTTTAAAAAATATTCTTTTGCGATTTCATCTTCAGAAAAAATAGTATAAAACTGATCAGCAAACCATAAAGCCATATCAGGATTACAATCGCTATACGAATCAACAAATGCATTATATTCAGCATGCTTTTCCAAACAATTTTGACAACTATAATCTTGTAAATTTTTATAAAAAATATACCTATTACGGCGATATCTAGCGAAATGATAGTCAATATAATCCATATCAACTAAATTATTAGCTACTGCATAAATAACTCTTAAGATTAAATCGACATTATTTTGCCAAATAGTCGTATCTAAAGTACCAGAAAAACATCTTACTTCCAAATGATCGCCTCTTGGGAATACAGTAGAGATGATATTTTGATGATATAAATCATTATTAGCTTTATCCACAGCTAAATAATTTACTAATTTTTCATAATCAAAATTTCGAAAATTAAAAACAGGTCTTGTAAAAACTTCACAATGTAAAAAATCTAAATAAGCTCTGCAAAAATCATAATCACTGGCATTTTTATTTTCTAAAAATTTCATAAATTTATCAACATCTTGTGGATCCATAACCCTAGTATAAGTAGAACGATTTATTTGAGGCCAGCAATAATGAAAATATTCAGCATTATTTTTAAAACCATAGCCAAATCGAAAAAATAATGGCTCAAAAACACACAAGATTTTAACTAAGTTTCCTAATTTTTCTTTAGAATCTATTCCGTGAGTTCCAATATGAACATGGCCACTAGTTCTACCACTAATTTTTGCCCCTCTATTTTTTAAATCATTAAGAATAAAATCCATTCTATTCCATTCTGCTTCACAATCTCGACAAATTGGTGTTATAAACTCTGAATCCACACTACCATCTTCAAAACAAGTATAAGGATCCATATTTTTAAAAATTGCATTGTAATAGCTAACTATTCCATTAGCGTTAGAAAATGGAATTTTATCAACTTCAATCTCACAACCAAATGTTAAATCTTTTGGCAGATTTAAACTATCCCTTTTAACAAAAGGAATAGAATTAATATAATTCAAATATTCATCTAAATCTTTTTTACCCAAATTAGCAACTAATAACCCACTTTTTATCATAAAAACACCCCTTTTAGATAGGAATATATATTAAACTAAATATACAAAAAAATCAAGATAATACAAAGTAAGATGATTTTCCAAGTAATCTTGTTAGGTTGCTAATAAATTATTATTGTAGTATAATTAATTTACTCAAAGAGAGGGAAAAGAATGAAAAGAATCAAAAAAATTTATCGTGAAAACCGAATTTTATTTATTTTATTAGTTATTGTAATAGTTTGTGTAATTAGTATGGGAGTAGTCTTATTTAACTATTTCTACTCTGGAGTAAATACTACTAAATACGGAGATCGACTTGATGGTATAGAGAAAGTTGAAATATCTACAGCACGAATTAGTGAAATGACAATGAAATTAAAAGAAAATAAATTAATTAGTGAAGCAGATATATCTGTATCTGGCAAAATAGTATACACAAGTATTAAGTTTAATTCTAATGCTTCATTAGTTGAAGCTCAAAGTGTCGCTCTAGCTTACCTAGATGAATATAGTGAAGCTGAGTTAGGTTTTTATGACTTTCATTTTTATTTAGAGCAAGATAAAAGTGAAAATAGTGAAGGTTTCAAAATTGAAGGTGCCCACAATAAAGGTGGTACAAATTTAGTTTGGAACAATAATAATGTAGTTTCTGAAGAAGAAAATGAAGAAACAGAAAAATAGGGAAGTAGTATTATGAAAAATAAAAAGAGAAATATTTTAATAATTGCAATAAGTGTAATTATTTTAATAATTATTGGTACAATTATTTATCATGCGCTTAATGATGCTTCACGTCTTACAACTACTGAAAAAGAATGGATAACAACTAATACTGGAACAGTTCAAAGTATTGGAATAATGAACAATGTTGATGTATTAGGAAAAAATGGTCAAGGTGTATTCTATGATTTTATTGAAGATATAAAAAACGAATACAATTTAACTATTAATCCAGTTACTTATAATATAGGTGAGGAACCAGTTAACAAAGCTTTCAAAATAAAAACTGACATTGATAATAACGATATAGTATTTTACGAAGGCCACTATGTTTTAATTGGTAAAACATTTGCTAACATCAATTCTTTAAAGGATTTGTCTAACATTAAAATTGGTATTTTAAATAATGATAAATCACGCTTTGATGAATATTCTCAAAATACCCTTCAGCTTACACCATATGATAATATTGAAGAGTTAACAAAAGCTTTCACTGATGGAACTGATATTTCTTTGATTATTTTACCTTTACAACAATATCTTGATATTATATTAAAAAATAATTATGAAATTATATATCATTTTAGTGACGTAATTAATTATTATGTATATGATATGCCAGAGGATTATGATCCATTTAGTAGTATAATTTATAAATATTTTATTAATTGGCAAAATAAATTACAAGAATCTATTGCTAATAATACTATGCAAGTATTTACTGAAAATTTAAATATTACACAAAAAGAATTATCTTCAATGCAAGCTAAAGTTTATGAATATGGATTCATCAACAATAGCCCTTACGAAATAATTACAGGTGGAAATTATGGGGGAATAGTTGGGGAATATTTACGTCAATTTAGTGAAGT
>CALVJF010000093.1 GCA_944331885.1 uncultured Bacilli bacterium | reverse complement strand
TTTTCACCCTTTTTAATATACGTAGCTAATTTCCTCCTGCGTTTAGTATATAATAGATTAGAGCATTAAAAAAGTAAAATAAAATATATTTTACTTTAAATTCTGTAGAATTTATTTTTACTTCTTACAACTGCAATAGTTGTTACTGCTAAAGCAGCTCCGCCAGCTAAAACGGCATAAGATGCAAATGCTCCTGTTTCAGGATTGTTTGGTTGTTGTTCTGGTTCACCGACTATTTCAAAATCTGAGCATACTCTATTAGCATCATAAACTTCTCCGCCTTGAACATAACGAGATACTTCAATACATATTGCTCCACATTCTACTGCATCATTTGCTAATCTTACTGTTACTGTTCCTAAATCAAAATTTGTTGTTTTAACTCCTTCAGCTGATCTTAAAATAATATTTCCTTCTTTACTACCAGCAGTAACATTAGAATTATTTGTCCAAATATTGGCAGCAGTAAATCCTTCTATTGTCATATCAGCTGTAGTTCTAATAATAGCATCAATTTCTGTAACACCTGGTTGACTAACGGCATCACCTAATGCACGATATGTACAAGTTGTTGATTCTCCTCTTTCTAATGCTGTTTTATCACATTCAATTGTAAAACGCATTTCTGCTTTAGCAAATACTGGAAACATTAATAAAAGCCCTATAAATAATGCAAAATTCGACAATTTTCTCATATTATAAACCTCATTTCCTACCTTTATTTTTCCCTTATTATGTTTTAATTATAACATATTTTTAAAAATTGTGTAAAAATTTTTTAAAAAATGTAAAAAATATGTTATTATTGATAGAGAATAATAAGTGGTGAAATTATGAAGAAAATTTTAATAACTATTAAAGGTGATACGCTACAATTTAGGTATTGTCAAAAAAAGGAAAAAAATAATAAGGATTTATTAAATACGAATGTTATTAGCGATAATGAATTATTATTTTCTGATGTTTATATTGAGAATAATAATAAAATAGTCAGCAATTTTGTTAAAGAATTAGTAGTTGATCAAAATATTAAAAATGTAGAAGTAGAAACTGTAGCATTAGGTGAATTAGTTATTAATATTTTGAGCAAAATAGAAAATATTGAGCTTTTAAATATAAGTAGCGATGAAAACATCACTTTTACTTTATCAGAGCAAATTGTTGAAAATGACAATGTTAAGAAAGTTTCTTGTTATTCAGCACCTGGTTACATTGTTGAATACATGGATCGTCATAAAATTATTTTAGAATCACGTAGTGAAATATTATTTACTAGTAACTTTATGCAAACTAACAGTTTATCACAATATTCAAAAATTTATTATAAAGTAGCTTTAAGAATTAACTCCCCTATTACCGAAAGTGATTTGGAAGATTTTGAGGCATTTTGTAAAATAAATAAATACTTAAAATCCATTCATTTAAATGAATGTGTTGTTGAAGAAATTAAAGCAATTGTCAACATTTTAAATATAACAAAACGTCGTAATATAAAAATATGCATTCATAGTAACGTTACTCGTGAAGCTGATGTTATTGAATTACGTAAAATAAATAGACAGAATAGATTAAAAAACAAAATAGTTATTAAATTAGTTTATTCTAAAGATTATATTCGTGATAATTATCTAAAACAAGTATTATTTACTACTATTAAAGCAGTGGGAATTATAGGATTGATTGTTGTAATTGGTGCTTTTAGCTATGTTACGTATAACAATTATATTTCTAAAAAGAATGTGGACGACATTAAATATACAATTAGCAAGGTTGTTGAAGATTCGGGTAATGATAGCGGTGAAAGCGAATATGGACCTACTCTAATAAATGAATTATTAGAAATTAATAGTGATACCGTAGGATGGTTAACTGTTAATGGAACTAAAATCGATTATCCTGTAGTTCAAGCAATAGATAATAGTTACTATTTGAAAAAAAATTATTATAAAGAAAAAGATTTTAGTGGTTGGGTTTTTATGGATTACCGTAATAATATTGAATCTTTAGACAAAAATACTATTATATATGCTCATAATCGTTATAATAGTGATGTTATGTTTGGAACTCTTAAAAATGTTTTGAAAGACAAATGGTTAGAAGACGAAAATAATTTACTAATAACATTTAATACTTTGTATGAAGAGATGAAATTTAAAGTGTTCTCTGTATATAAAGTTAAAAATACTAGTGATTATATTGTCACTAATTTTGATAGTGATAATGAATTTTTAGATTTTATAGAATTGATTCAAGGTAGAAGTGAAGTAGATTTTGATACTGTTGTATCAACAGACGATCATATTTTAACATTGTCTACTTGTTTTGAGAATAACAAAAGGCTTGTTGTTCATGCTGTACTCGTTACAGATGAATGATTAGGCTTTTTTCTTTAATAAAAATTATGTTATAATTGTATAGTAAGGTGATCTATTATGGATATAGTTGAAGCTCGAAAAAGTGTTGTAATTATCAACAATCATTTGTTAAATGTTGATAATACATTAGATGAAAAAATGCTTTCAACAATGAGACAAATGGTTGAATTAATTAAAGAGAATGTCTTAGATAATATGAGTGATATATTCGAAAGTAATTTAATTATTGATGCTAATATATACAAATTAATTGCTGAAAAATTAAGCAGTGAGGAAATATATAAAATATTAAAAAGTAATAAATTACGAAATATTTTAAGTTTTAAAGTAATTAAAATATTTTGGAATTTTTTAGACGATAAAGATAAAGTTGCTTATTTTAAAAATACAAATTATATTGCAGAACGAGATAATTGTTTATTAAAAGAGTTATTAGAAAAAAGAATTATTTATCTTGAAGATGTAAAAGATAAAATAGAAAAATTTTCTTTAGATATTAGTATAAATAAAGATTGGAAATTAGAAAATTGGATAGAAATAGTTACACCAAATAATATTGTTAATTATTTAAATAAAAATCACTATAAATTTAATTATTTAGATGATATTTTGACAACTAAAATATTAAATGCAATTCCCGATAATTCTTTACTCTTTAATATTGCCAATAAAAAAATGTTTAAAAAAATCAATTATAAATATTTAGTTGATAATTGGGATGCTTATGATTTAGAAGAGATTTATAAAAAAGGTAAATGTTTAAATGCATTAAATGCATTATACTTTAAAGATAAAAATAGCTTTAAGAGAATTATTAATCAAGATTTTAAAACTTTGGATGATTATTCATTACAAGTAAATGCTTTTGATTTGTTAAAAAATAAATCAGAATTTAGACTAAATCCACTACTCTTTTGTAAATTTAGGGAAGATATTGCAGTAAACATAATATGTGAATATTATGAAAATGATTTAGTCGATCTTTTACGAAATGATAATTTTGTTAATTATGTTAGCAGTGAGTTATTAACTAAATTGGTAAATAATTTACATTTTAAAAGTATATTTAATCTATTACAAAATGATTTAATTTATAATAAGTCAAGTCTTCTTTCTTTTAATATAGGTATTGAAGATAGAGCATTAGTAGTTGGATTTCTTGATTCAATTAAATTATGTCAAAAATTAAATAAAGATATGTTTATAAAACTACTCACTGGGCTAGAGAAAGATGAAGTTATTAAATATTTAACTAAACCATATATTTTAAATAATTTGGATGATGAAGATTTAGTTAATATTTTGGTAATTAAAAACATTAAATTATATACTTTATTGCCAAATAATTTAATTCAAGGAAGATTAAACAAAAAATTAATTATAGATTAT
>CALVJF010000092.1 GCA_944331885.1 uncultured Bacilli bacterium | reverse complement strand
ATAGTTATTAGGATTTGCTCCCATATATCTTACATTACCATCTGGATCGTCATTATTCATTGTTTCTGGATTATTTGTTAGTAAACTTTCTATGTATTCAGCTCCTGTTTGTTCCTTATCAAAATATATTTTGCACTCGTCACTTCGCCCAACAGTAACTATAACAGTGTTGTTAGCGTCATCCCAACTTAATGTACTACCATTATTACAGAAACTTTTTGTACTATTAAGAACATATCCCGCTGGCCAATTGACACTTTCTTGCTTTTGATATTTTCCTGATTGGTAGCCAGTTTCAATATAATAGCTGAGTAATTTTTTATTATTTAGTTCTTTATCTTCATTAAAATATTTGCTGCCTAATAATATTAAAGAAATAACTAGACTAAAAATTAATAAACTAAGAATTACTTTTTTCAATGATATCACCTTATTTTTTATATTATTATCATATCATTTATTAACGTTTTAAACAATAAAAAATTATGTTTTTTATTTAAATATTATGTTTTTTATTTAAATATAATCTTTTGCTTAAATTTAATTTTTAATTATGTGAATTGGTATTTTATTGAGAAAGCAATAATTTTTAGTCTTTATGTATTCAACATAATTATAAGGATTATATTTATCATATATAAATATTATTTTTGAGTATTTATTGAATTTTTGATAATTAGTTGGTTTATTTATTAATTTAGAATTTTTTAATAAATCATTATTATTGATACTAATATTGGAAGGATTATAAATTAAATTACTTTTATTTCTATTGATAAAGTTATTATTTTTTAAATAATCTATGGTTAACATTATTATATATTGAATAACTATTAATATTAATTGTAATAACGATGTAGAAGGATTTAATTTATTAATAATAGAAATTATATTTGTTAAAGGAATTTTATTTTTAGATGTTATATCAAAACTAGAAAATTTTAATCCTTGATTTTTAAGTGATTCTTTCATAGTTTCAAAGATATATTTTGAAGAAGGAGTTAAATAATTATTGATTATAATAGTCGACTTATTTGAAAGATTATTGTATATTTTGGTGTATATCTTCTGAAATTCGGAAGGTATATATTTGGGAATTGGTGGATGTTTAATAGTTTCTTGATTATCATTAATAGAAATTTTATTAAGTTTATTTAATATATAAATTGTTGGCTGATGACTATTATCAGTTAAACTAATTACTGGTTTCATTTATTACTTCCTTTTCCTGAATATTTTTGATAAAAGTATATACTTTATCAATTAAATTATGATCTCGAAAATCTAATCTTAAAATTGGCAGACTAACAATCTTATTTTTTATTAACTCAAAGGTTATTGATGTTAAAAAGCAGTTTTCTTCTTCAACTAAAATAATGCCATCTATTTTAGAAATATTATTTTCTAGTGCTTTAATAAATTCTTTTGTAAATGTATCTTTTAATGATGTTGAGATTTTAAGATTATCAATTTGGTTATAACGATAATCTAAGTAATCAGAGTATACAAAATTAGCATGAATTTTGGAAAATGTTTCTTTGATGATGGGCATTGTATAAAAATTACTTATAACAAATATTTGATTTTCAGCAGCACCTAATTTTTCTTTGGTTTGATAATATTTATTTTGATAATATAGTTCTTCGTTTTGTTTAGCTGCTTTATAAGCTGTAACTATTTCAAAATATGGAATGTTTAATTTTTGACAAAGCGTGACTAAACCAGTTAATTCATCTTTTTTATTATTAACGTCTAAAGTGTAAGTTAAAATATTTAGTTTAGGAAAGATACTTTTCGTTATCTCATAAAGGTTGGCAATTATCGGACATGTACATTCTTCTACTTTTATACTTTTAATATTAGGGACAAGGATATAATCACATTTTAAAGCTAATTTAGTGATGCTTCCTATAAAATTTTTTAAGTGATAGCAAGCTTCTGGTTCTAAATATTGTTCTCCTATTTTAGTAATTTCCTCACTTATAGGTTCAGTAATTAGCTCAATATTTAATTTATTAAAAAAATGATAATATAATGTTTGGTACTTATAAAATATTAATGATTGGGGAATTCCTATTTTTATATTTTTAATAAAAAATCACCTCAATTAAATTTATTGAAGTGATTTAAAGTTTATTACTATTTGTCCTTATCTTCTAAAAGATATTCAATAGCTTTTATAACACCTAGTTTACCATATTCATAAGTTAAGCTTCCCTGCTGATAGGCTATATATGGTGGTCTTATAGGACCGTCAGCTGATAATTCTATTGATGATCCTTGTGTAAATGATCCTGATGCCATAATTACTTGATCAGCATATCCAGGCATATCCCATGGTAAAGGTAATGCGTTAGAATCAATTGGGGAAGCTAATTGAATACCTTGAACGTATTTTATTAAGTCTTCTCGATTGTGGAATATAATATTTTGGACAATATCACTACGATATTCATTGTATTTTGGCTCTACTTCATATCCTAATTTTTCTAGTAGATAGCTTGTAAAAACTGCTGTTTTTAAACTGCTAGCTACAACACTGGGAGCCATAAATAATCCCTGAATTATTTGACGATTCATATTCAATGTTGGTCCTACTTCTTTACCCTCGCCTGGAAGATTAAGGCGCTCGGCCGCTAAGGCAACTAAATCTTTTTTTCCAACTATATAGGCTCCATTAGTAGCTATACCTCCTCCAAGATTTTTAATTAATGATCCTACAACTATATCTGCTCCAACTTCTATTGGACTAGTCTTCTCTACAAATTCGCAATAACAATTATCAATCATTATGATAACGTTTTGATCTACTTGACGTATTTCTTTAATTATTTTAGCAATTTGTTCAATAGAGATAGTTTTTCTTGTTGAATAACCTTTTGATCTTTGAATTTCAATCATTTTAATACTTTTATTTTTTAAACAAGTAAGAATTTTTTCAGTATCAAATTCGTTGTTAATTAAATCTATTTGTTCATAATTAATATTAAAACTTTTCAAGGAACTAGGGTTGTCTTTAATACCTATAACTTCATGAAGCGTATCATATGGAGTTCCGGTTATACTTAATAAAATGTCATTTGGTCTTAATATTGAAAATAATGCAACGGTTAAGGCATGAGAGCCAGATATAAATTGGGTACGTACTAGAGCGTCTTCGGCCTTAAATAATTCAGCATATACTCTTTCAATAACTTCACGTCCTTGGTCTCCGTAACCATAACCAGTAGTACTATCGAAATGACTAGTAGACACATTATTTTTATGAAAAATATTTAACAACTCTTCACTTATTTCTAAACAATTTTTATCTATTTTAGCGATTATAGGTGCAATTTGGTTCTCACACTCTCGAATTTTATCTTGTAACATTTTGACCTCCATCAACACGAATTACTTCCCCATTAATATACTTTGCTTCCGGCGTTACTAAAAAATAAACTACTGAAGCAATTTCTGATGGTTCGGCAAATCGCTTTAAACAAATTCTTGATATTTCTTTTTCTATGTAGTTAGGATTCATTGAATTGGTAACATTTGTTTTTATCCATCCTGGTGCAATGGCATTTACTCTAATTTTGGGTGCTAAAGCTATAGCGAAATTTTTGGTCAGAGATATTAGGGCAGCTTTAGAAGCATCGTACTCCATAGTTAACGGTGAATATGTATCAATTCCATTAGTAGAAACTATATTTATAATTGATGAATTTTCTGGCATTATTTTATATAAGCCATTAATTATAATAAATGGCGCTATTGTATTAATATTTAATATTTTATTGATTTCTTGAATATCTTTTTTGTCTTATTTTT
>CALVJF010000091.1 GCA_944331885.1 uncultured Bacilli bacterium | reverse complement strand
TCAAAATGACGATAATTGCTAATTAGATCGCGTTCTTCATCATTTAACTTATCAAGTTTTTCCCGGCAAAAACAATCAGCTATTCCTAGAATTGAACCAATACTATAACCATATTCCGTAACATAATCATAATCATCTCCCAAGCTTTCAAAATTATGATTTACAATAAAACTCTTTTTACTTTTTTCATAAAAATTTTCTAAGTCACGAAATATTCTTTTAAATGCCATGTAGCTAACTTCAGAAATTTGATCTGGCAGCATTAATCCAAAACAATTATCAACTTTCAAATTATCATTTACCCTATAACCATGAGCAATTACCATTTCTCCAAACTCTTTACTAAATTTATCTAATCTATTCAGCTCTGATTCAAATTTCTCTAAATTTTCAATTCCAACTTTATCTACTACTACTTTTCCACTCTTTATTCTAAATATATCTATATATCCTTTCATCTGAATCACCTTTTAAATAATAATAAATCTTTCTCTTACAAAATAAATCTCACTACTATTATCTTATAACAAAATAGTAAAAAAACAGCCTTAGCTGTTTATTCTGCTACTAACTTGACACTAGCAGTTTTTAACTTCCCGTCGCGATAATAAGATATTTTTACATTATCTCCAACTTCATGTTTATATAAATAATACTTCAAAGTAGCAACATCAGTAACTTCTTCATCATCTAATTTAACAATTATATCATTTGGTTTTAAACCAGCTTTATCAGCAGATGAATCATCACTAACTTCTGCAACAACTACACCACTAGTAAGACCTTCAGGAACTTTTACTCCTTCCATTTGTGCATATTGTAAATTACTTAAATTATACATTGAAACACCTAGTAAAGGTCGAACTATTTCTTCACCATTTTCTAGTTTACTTGCAAACTCTAAAGCATCTTCAATAGGTATTGAAAATCCCATGCCTTCAACACCAGTTGAAGCCAACTTTAATGAATTAACTCCAATTACCTGGCCATTAGAGTTAGCAAGTGGACCACCACTATTTCCAGAGTTAATTGCGGCATCAGTTTGTAATACTTTCATAATCCAATCTGAAGTATAACTATTATCAGTGCTTACGGCAACCATACGATCTTTTCCAGATAATATTCCTCTTGTAACAGTCCAAGAATAAGCACTATCTAATGGTGCTCCTGTTGCAAAAACAGTATCGCCAACTCTTGCTTCTTCACTATTTCCAATTTCAGCAACTGAAATTATATCATCTTTATCAACGCTTAATACGGCAATATCTGCATATTCATCGCCACCTACTATTTTAGTTGTAATAGTATCTCCATCAGTAAATGTAACATTTACTTTATTTCCGCCTTCAATAACATGATTATTTGTCATAATATAAGCTTTATCACCATCTACCTTATAAACAAAACCAGTACCACTACTAATAGCACGATTATTATTATAAGTTTCAACTACTACAACAGCATCATATATTTTTTCTACCGCATCCGCTATTCCTTCATCTGTAACAGTTACTTCTTTTTCTAATTTATTAACATTTGTTACTGAAGATAACTCAGTAGGGAAAAAATAAAATAAACTATACATTATAATAGCACCAATAAATATTGAACATATTGATATTATAATAGTTAACTTAACTCCACTATTTTTATTCACTTCCATATTCATCCATCCTTACTATTTTTTTATAATTTGTTGGAAAACCAATCTTGTCTAAAACTTTATTAATACTAATACTATGCAATCTTCCCTCTAGAATTGAAATTTCATAACTCATTTCATTCATAAATAAAACAAAATCATCTTCTCGTAACAATTGTTTAAGTATTATTACTAAAGCAAACAAATCATCTTTTCCATATATATATTCACCATCCATAATGGGAATATTCAAATATCGGTGATATTTTGTATCATCAATCTTTCGTTGAGCTTTATGATCATACAAAATATCTTCATGAGCACACAAATTACGATAGTTTGCTAATATTGGTAAATAAACCAACAAATCATCAGCATCCATACCATAAATGTCAGCAATTTCTATTTGATCTTCTCTTTTTAGTATTGAAAATAATTCACTTACTATACCAAAAGACAAAACCTTAACAACAATCCACAATGGAACATAACCATAATTACTCATATAATGTGAAGTTGCCGTGTGTTGACCACCATTAATTCTTATTTGACGTTTCATTTTTTTTATCAAATCATTAATTTGACGACTTTTTTCTGGATTCCTGCTAAAATTATTGGCGTTCAAATAGCTCTTTTCTTTAATACCATATTTCTTTGATAAAATATAAGAAAAAATACTTTTAGCATTGTTTTCTACAATTAACAAATTTTTAAAAACAATATTACGAATGTGACGGTCAAAAGTAAATAAAGCATATAATTCTCTAAAGGTTGTTCCTGGAATAAACATTCTATCTTGAGGTGATTTCAAGAGTAAATGTCTATATCCACTAATGAAAAAGTAATTTTCTCTTAGCAAAACATCTCTAGTATACTCATAATCCTCAATTTCCAACCCTTTGCTTTTCAGTATATCAATTTGTTCGTCCAATGTTTTAAATGTCTTTAACATACTAGCCATCACCTATTTTAACATTATATCACAAAGAACAAGAAAATTATAGTAATTAAATATGTTATAATTGTTACAATTTTATGAAAATTATGTGAAGTCCAACTATTTTGAATTTATTATGTTATAATCATTTCGAAGGTGATAAAATGCCAGCATTAATAACACATCAAATATTTGCTCGTCAAATATTTGAAAAATTAGAATCATCACAAAAAAACAAAGTGTCTCAAAAAGATTTTGAGATTTTTTCTCAAAGCCATGATTATTTATATTACTACCATAATTATAACGTAAATCAAACTAAAGAAATTAATAAATTTGGTAAATATGTTCATAAATCAAATAGTCAAAGTTACATCATAAATATAATACGTAACATTCGTAAAAATCATCTAGAAAATAATAAACAAGCTATAGCTTTTTTATACGGAGCAATAAGTCATTACATTCTTGATAGTACAACCCATCCATACATTTTTTACTATAGCGGCTGTTACAACCCTAATATCCCTGAAAGTAAAAAATATCAAGGCAAACACAATCAAATGGAACGTCATATAGATTGTTACTTATACCAAAAATTTTATCAAAAAAACATTAATCAATTAAATATTCGTAAAGAAATATTACCTAATACAACAATTACCAAAGAGGTAGTAGATTTAATCAATCAAAGCTACAAAGATACCTACAATAAGCCAAGAATTGCCCCTTACTTTTTAAAAGGCATATCCCACGCTCAAATCTATTTCAGTTTATTTACTCAAGACCGCTACGGCATTAAAAAAGGCATTTACAGTACTATAAGTTCTCTCAGTTATCGCAATAAAGAGATACTAGCTAATTATAGCTACCATATTAAAAATATTAATTTAGCTTATTTAAACTTAGAACATCATCAATGGCATCATCCATGTACTAACGAAATATTTACAACATCATTTGAAGATTTATTTGATGAAGCTATCGCCAAAACATTAAATATCATTAATTATGTTAACAAAGTACTCTATAATGATGAAGATTATCGCAACTTAGTCAATATTATTCCCAACTATTCATATATAACTGGTCTCCCAATAACTAATAATAAATCTTTAAAATACTTTGCTTATTAAAAAATTTTCTCAATTCCATTAGCAATAGCTTGTGCTATTCCTTTTTGATACCCTTCAGTAATTAATTTATTCCTTTCTGAAGCATTAGATAAAAAGCCACACTCAATTAAAAATCC
>CALVJF010000090.1 GCA_944331885.1 uncultured Bacilli bacterium | reverse complement strand
ACTCTCCATATCTAGTATCTGTACCTTCTACCTGGGAGCAAGATAACTCCGGTTATATTCAAACAACAGAATTTACTCCAAAGCAAATATGTCAATTAATAAATCAAAATTGTTCGACTATAACATATCAAACCACTTATTCTGATAACAGCCGTTTAGAGAAAATTACAATCAACGAAGTTACATATTCTGGAATAGAATTTCGCCAACTGCTTCAACTAAGATCTACAGCAATTAAAATTAGTCAAACTTCCAGTAAAATTATAATAACAACGGAAGGATACGGACATGGCGTAGGTATGAGTCAATACGGAGCTAACGGTATGGCTCAAGATGGAAAAAATTATGATGAAATAATAAAGTATTACTATCAAGGTGTAGAAATTCAATCTATTAATGCATAATAACTCCAAAGTTGTCCACATTACTAATAGGAAGGTGAGACAATGATTAAGAGAAAGTTAAAACCATGGGTAATTCCAACTATATATGCATTAGTGGTAGCAGTCGTCTTTACTTGTTTATATATTCTAGGTAATACAATTAATGACGGGTTTCAATCACCAAGTAAAAACAATGTTAAAGATGTATTGATTGAAGAAGATATACCAGTAAATAAGGAAATAGAATCCACAAAAATTTTAAAACCTTATAATGGTGAAAATGTTACTATTGCCAATAAGTTTTACGAAAAAGACGCCGATGAAAAAACTCAGCAAAATTCCTTAATATATTATGAAAATATATATATGCAAAATACAGGTATCCTTTATAATTCCGATAAGCAATTTAATGTAATAGCGGTATTAGATGGTACAGTAAAGAATATCAAAGAAGATAAAATATTAGGAAATGTTATTGAAATCGAACATGGAACCAATTTAACTGCTTTCTATCAAAGCGTAGATAATATAAAAGTAAAAGTTGGTGATCAAGTAAAACAAGGTGACTTAATTGCTACAAGTGGTGCTAATAATATTGAAAATACAAAAGATAATTGCTTACATTTTCAAGTTTATAATCAAGGCCAACTGTTAAACCCAGAAACTTTCTATACAATGAATCTTAATGAATTAAGCTAAGATTCTTTTTTCTTGAATAACATCATTATCAAAACATATATATTATTAAGGGGTTGTTTTGATAATGATAGAAAGACGCATACTTGCTGAAGCAAAATATTTACTAGCTACTAAAAAAACAATAAGAGAAATAGCTGATCATTTCCAAATAAGTAAAAGTACTATACACAAAGATCTTCAAGAAAAACTAATTTATATCGACTATAATTTGTATCAACAAACGCGAAAAGTTTTACAAGAACATTTAAATGAAAGACACATTCGGGGAGGTGAAGCAACTAAGAAAAAGTACCAATCATTGAAAGAAAGTGATTAAATTGAACAACGTAATATTTTATTTTACTGATCAAAAAATATATTTTAAAAAGTCTTATCACGAAATAAAAACTTCTTCAGTAATTTTAAATAACGGCTACATTTTAGAAGAAGATAAATTTATTCAAGAAATGTCGTCAATAATTAAAAAGGAAAATATTAATCGTAAATTAATTGGTGATCAAGCATTTATTATAATTAATGATTTTTATAATCCTCAATATATCAAGTATTTAAAATTTTTATTTCAAGAATTACAATTTTCTAAAGTGACATTTATAAAAGAAAGCGAACTTATTGCTAAGGATAATATTGTAATAATAGATTACAATTTTACTCGTTTATTTAATTTAACAAACTCAGTTGAATTCATCTCCACAACTATTTTTAAACTTGAATATTTAAAAATAAATAAAAAAGCTGTGGAAAAATTGCCATTTATTAACAAATTAAAAATATTAAATTATACAAAAGAGCCTTTTAATCTAAAATTTAAATCACAAATATATTTTTATACCTATCCTTGTAATTATTTAATAGATAAATATTTTGAAATTATCAATTCCACAAACAGTAGAAAATAAACAATAATATTGAATTATTGTTTTTTTGTTTTAAAATTTTTAATATAGAAAAGGAGCATTTATGGAATTTATAATTGTAGATAAAGATCAAAGAACTAACATTATTACTAAAAAAATAATCAGAAAAATATCTTTTCATTTTCCTGAATCAATAAATATATGTACTTACAACCAATACTCACCAGAATTAGAATTAAAAATTCAAAACAAAAATTCTAAAATATATATAATTGCTATCAATTTAGAAGGAAAGATTAAAGGCATAGATATAGCTAAAAGAATTCGTGAATTTGATTTAAAAAGTGTAATTTTCTTTCTAACTACCCATTCGGAAATGTTTAATAAAGTTCATCAAGATATTCCTATGGTTTATCGCTTTATTTCAAAAGATCAGAAATTTGCCATTAGATTATTCAAAGACTTACAAAATGTAATAAATAAAATCTATGATAATAAAAAATTTATATATCGTAGTCTTCATACCGATTTAACCTTATTCTATAAATCAATTACATATATAAATAGAGATAAAAAAGAACGTAAATTAATAATTCATACTGATCAAAATGATTACAAAATTAGCATGACATTTAAAGAAATTGGACCATACCTTGATGAAAGATTTAAAATGTCACATCGAGCTTGTTTAGTCAATACCGAAAGAATTGAGTCATATGATTGGCAACATAAGATGCTTTATTTTGATTCAGGGATAACAATACCTTACTTATCGAAAAAATATCGTTCAAATCTTGAACAACACATTTAAGTACAAATTTTTATTATTTCAAACATACTAATCAAAATTACTAAATATATCTGTTAAAATCTAAACATGTCTAATATATGTCGTAATTTGTCGGCTAAAATTTGTTGAGTTTATTAGTTAGGCATGTTAAATTTTAATTGTATTAAAGGAGGAAAAGAATTATGCGAAGTAGAGTTAAGTGGTTTAATAATGAGAAAGGATACGGATTTATAGAATATAACGAACTAGAAGATATTTTCGTTCATTATTCTGCCATTAATAAAAATGGATACAAAACATTAAAAGAAGGAGATATTGTTGATTTTAAGATGATAGAAACATCAAAAGGACTACAAGCTTTAGAAGTATCAGAAGCACAATTAACTACTGTATAGTAGTTTTTTTGTACATTTTAATATATTAGTGATATAATTTAAATATAGGAGGGATAGTATGCAAATACAAATTCGCGGTGAAAAAGTTGAAATTACTAATGCCATGAAAAAACATGTTAATGAAAAAATAGCGAAATTGGATAAATATTTCGAAAACTTTGAAGACATTAAATGTAACGTTCTTGTTCGCGTTAGAGATCTTCAACAAATAATTGAAGTAACCGTACCAACTAAAAAATTTACACTAAGAGCTGAAGAATCACATAATGATTTCTATGCAGCTGTAGATCTAGTAATCGATAAACTAGAAAGACAAATTCGTAAAAATAAAACTAGATTAAATCGCAAATACAAAAATGTTGAACCAATTGAATTTAATTTAGAGTTATCAGAAGACGAAGAAGAAAGCGATATTAAAATCGTTAAACGAAAAAATATGACTATGAAACCTATGGATGAAGAAGAAGCACTTCTTCAATCAGAACTCCTAAACCATGATTTCTTTGTATTTAAAAATATTGACGAAGAATGCGTTTCTGTATTATACAAAAGAAAAGATGGAAATTATGGAATAATAAATGTCAAATAATCTAAAAAAGAGTTAAAAGTATATATGTTATAACAAAAGATAAGAAATGTTTATTTTTCTTATCTTTTTTAAAAGTATAGTAATAATCAATATATTTTGCTATAATAACTAATTGGAGGAATG
>CALVJF010000089.1 GCA_944331885.1 uncultured Bacilli bacterium | reverse complement strand
ACAGACGTAAAAAAAATTAGTGAAAATAATCCTTTATTAACCCATATTAATAATTACGCACATCCTTATAATAGCTTTGATAGTTTAAAAACTGTATTTGATGAATCAGGTGAAATCACTTTAACAGTAGAAAAAATATATAGTAATGAAGATATTAAAAAAATTAATGAAAAAGTAGATAGTATTTTAAATGAATTATTCAAAGGCGAAGAAGATTTGGATGATGTTGACAAAATTATGAAAGTGCATGACTATATAATCAATAATACACGTTATGATATAGAACGAAATGAAACCGGTACTAGTCAATATCGTTCAAATAACGCTTATGGTACTTTATTTGAAGGCTATGCTATTTGTGGCGGCTATGCTGATACAATGGCAATATTTCTAACAAAAATGGGCTTTAAAAATTTTAAAATTGCTAGTACTACTCATGTGTGGAATGCTGTTTTTATCGATGGTAAATGGTTACACTTAGATTTAACTTGGGATGATCCAGTTGATGATACTGGAAATGATTACTTATACCATAAATATTTTTTAGTTAGTACCGAGACTTTAAAAGATGAAGATGGCAATTATGCAGAACATAATTTTGATCGGAGCATTTATTTAGAATTTAAAAACTAACAAGCTAGATGTTGTTAGTTTTTTCTATGTATTTTAAAACCTCATTTATTGTCTCATTAAAATTATTATAGTTAACATTAAACCATTTTATAGGTAATTGATGATTAAAGAATGTATATTGACGTTTAGCATATTTTCTTGAACGCTGTTTAATTAATTCTTTACATTCTTCTAAAGTTATTTTTCCTGAAAAGTAATCATATAACTCTTTATAACCAATACCTGTTTTTAATGCTTTACTATTAATTCCTTGGTCGTAGAATTTTTTTACTTCGGACATTAATCCGGCAGTAAACATTTCATCGACTCGCTCATTGATTTTAGAATACAATAATTCTCTATTAGTCGTTAAACCGATAAAATAAACATCTGGATATAAAATATGAGCATTTTCATTATTGTTATAAGTGTTATTTTCTAATTTAGTTAATACTCTAATAAGGCGACGACGATTTTGAATATCGAAATTTATATCTATTTTATATTTTTTTATTCTATCTAGCAATTCTTGATTATTTAAGGTGGTATAATCAAATTGTTTTTCTTCGGTAGAAAATTGATAATCATATAAAGCTGCTTTAATATATAAGCCTGTTCCACCTACTAAGATTGGTGTTTTTTGACGATTTTGAATATCTTTAATAACTTGTCGAGCATCTTTCTGGTAATCATAAACAGTATAAAGTTCTTGAGGATTCTTGATATCTAGTAAGTAGTGAGGAATGGTTTCTTTTTCAGCAGATGTAACTTTGGCTGTTCCAATATCTAATCCTTGATATATTTGCATAGAATCAGCATTAATTATTTCACCGTTAAGTTTTTTAGCTAGTTCGATACTCATCTTTGTTTTGCCAACGGCTGTTGGACCAGTAATTACAATAATCATTTTGTCCTCCTTAATTCATAACTCTTTTAAACATTTTTTCTAAATCATAAATTGAAAATTTAATAATTGTAGGACGTCCATGGGGGCAATTATATGGATTGTCTGTTTGAGTTAATTGATTTAATAATTCTTCCTGAGCCTCATGACTAATATGCATATTAGCTTTGATACTCATTTTACAAGCCAAAGTAATGGCAATATTTTCATTAAATTTCACTGGATCAAATTTACGATCACTATTAATTACTAAATCAAAAATTCGACGAATTGATTCTTCTTCATAGCCTTCTTTTAACCATGTTGGATGACTTTTTACAACATAAGTATTGACGCCAAATTCTTGTAAATTAAAACCGATATTTGTTAAATCAGCTAAATGCTCTTTAAGAGTTATAAAATCACTTGCGGATAATTCAATAGTTATAGGGAAAAGAGGTGCTATGGTTGTAACATTTTTATCTTTTAATGCTTTTAAATATTTTTCATAATTTATTCTTTCTTGAGCGGCGTGTTGATCAATTATGTAAATTCCATTTTCATTTTGAGCAATTATGTATGTACCTAAAGCTAAGCCAACTGGATAAAGTTGTAATTTTTTTATTTCTGGATTAATTATTATTTCTTCTTTAGTCGGGGATTCATTGATACTTAAATCGAAAGTGGTTTGGATATCTTCTTTATAGTCTAGATTGGTATTATCTGTATCCTTTGTCTGAAAAATGTTAGAAATGATTTCTTCTTTTATGGGATTATTTAAGGGCTCTTTTAAAGCATTAGGAATAAGTAAATTTTGATATAAGAGATCCTTTATGGAATTAATTAATAATTTAGTTAAATCCCCTACTTTACTTAATTTGATATCTTGCTTAGTTGGATGAATATTTACATCAATTAAGGTAGGATCAGTTTCAATATTAAGTACTACTAAAGGATATTTCGTTTCTGGCTTATAAGTATAATATGCGTCATTAATGGCTCGATTTAAGTCATTATTTTTAACGACTCGATTATTGACGATAGTTATCATGTAATTGCGACTAGATTTCAGTACTTCTGGCTTACAAATGTAACCGTTTATTTCATAATCATCATTAGCACAATGTAATTCAAGCATTTTAGAAGAAACATTTAAGCCAAAGATTTCGTGTATTGTTTTTAATAAATTATTACTGCCACTAGTTTTAATAATTGTTCGGCCGTTGTTTGTCATAGTAAATTGAATATTAGGTTTTGATAATGCTAGGCGTTCAATAAATGAGGTACAATAAGCCAATTCGCTTTGTTCACTTTTTAGGTATTTTAAACGGGCTGGAGTATTGTAAAATAAATTTTTTACTTCTATTTTAGTGCCAACTCTGGCATCGGATAATTCTTGCTCTAATAATTGTCCACCTTTGATATGAATTTTAGTTCCTTCTTCGCCTTGCGAAGTAGTTAAAGTTACCTCTGATACAGAGGCAATACTTGGTAGAGCTTCTCCACGGAAACCAAGGGTATCTATAAAAAATAAATCATCCTCCTTGAGTAATTTGCTAGTTGCGTGACGTTGAAAGGCAAGAACAGCATCATTAGGACTCATTCCTACTCCATTATCGGTAACTGTTATACCTTGAAGGCCGCCGTCTATTAAATCGATTTTTATAACTTCCGCTTGGGCATCAATACTGTTCTCAACTAATTCTTTAACTATCGAAGCACACTTTTCTACTACTTCACCAGCAGCAATTTTATTAGCAAGGTTTTCACTCATAATTTTTATTTTATCCATTGGTTCTTACCTACTTTCTAATTAAATAATGAAGGGCGAATCTCTATTAAATCTTGGTAATCGGAATATATAATTAAAGTTGTTGCTTTTTTGATATTAATGAAACCTACGCCTTTAATTACTAAGTCGCTATTATTAGCAATTTGATATTCTTTTTGAGAAAAATTGTTGAATTTGATTGTGTTATAAATTTTATTGATGTTTAAACTATTGCTCATATAAAAGGTAAAACTATTTGATGATTTAGTTTGCGAAATAATAATTTTATCTTCGATATTAATACTAGTTAATTCTTTCAATTGATAAGTAATAGGACTTATAAATTTTTTAGGGTTGATCTTTTTGATTAATTCAATTTCAGTTGGAAGATAAATGTTATTTTGATAAGTAAAACCTGGTGAATCAATTAAATCATTGTTAGGACTTAAATTAATGTTAATAAAATCTAAAGTTGTATTGGGTATCATACTAGTAGTAATCGTAAATGCTTGGCCTATCTTTCGATTAATTATGTTATTAATATAATCAGTAACAAAATCTAATGAAAGAAGCACTTTTTTATTATAATCATTATTTAAA
>CALVJF010000088.1 GCA_944331885.1 uncultured Bacilli bacterium | reverse complement strand
GTAGTGCTATCAACATTAATAAAGAGATAACCCGCTCCACATTTAACATTCCTATCATAGCTATCGGTGTACCATTATTTTTGGAAAACGAAAAAGAACTATATACTTCATTAAATATTAAAGAAATTGTAGAAGAAACAAGTAGAGTAATAGCATATGCATTAAATAACTACTTCTTTCACTAATTCTACATTTTTTTTATATCCATATTATTATAATAAGCCTTAAAAGGAGCCAAAATATGAAAAAGTTTAAAAGCCGTTCTAAATTTATCAAACGTATTCCATATTTAGTTATATTTTTAATAATTACATATCTATCTTTTATTAGCAGTTTTAAATTTTTATTTGATAAATATTTAAAAACAACTGTTACTAACGAAAAAATAATAAACTATTTAGTAGATCATAATTTAAATCAAGACATAGCGACAGTACAAAATTTAAATGACATTTTCAGTATAAACATCAAGCAGCCAGAGTCAATTATTCGCTATACATTAGGTAATGTTTTAGAAATTTCTGAAAATGATGAAGAAGGTAATCATAGTGACTATATTGAAGATCCTAATCCACCATCTATATCAGAACCGCTAATATATATATATAATACACATCAAACAGAAGCCTATCAAGCACGAGCATTATCAGACTACAATATCGAACCCAATGTCTTGATGGCCAGCTATTTGCTAAGAGAAAAATTAAACGATTTAGGAATACCTACTATTGTTGAAACCCAAAAAATAAATGATATTCTAAAAAATAATAATTGGGCTTATAGCAAGTCTTATGAAGCTAGCAGACAATTAATTACTGCGGCCCAAAAGCAATATCCAACTATAAAATATTTAATTGATTTGCATCGCGATTCTTCAAGCAAAGAAGCTACAACTACAACTATTGATGGGCAAAATTATGCCAAAGTTTTATTTGTCGTTGGTAAAGAACATTCAGAATACGAAAAAAATCTTAACTTAGCAACTAGTATTAATGAAATGTTAAAAGAAGTAAATCCATCTTTATCGCGAGGAATATACTTAAAAGAAGGCCCAGGTGTCAATGGAATATATAATCAAGATTTAAGTAACAATTCCTTACTTATAGAATTAGGTGGTCAATATAATTCTATCGAAGAAGCAAGTAATACAATTAATATTCTTGCTAATATTTTACATAAATTTATTATAGGTGATCAAAATGGAAAAAAAGCCTAATTATCGATTATTTTGGTATCCTTTTATTTGCTTATTAATTACATTTATAGCCTTAACAATTGCCCTTGAAAGTGGCTATTACGAGACTAAAATAAGCCAAAAAGTAACTTTAACAGCCGAAAAAATTGCCGAATTTGAAAAAGACGTTGCCAACGGGCAAGCAGTAGATATCAAAGATTATTTAAACAGTGAATATGTAGATTATTCTAGTAAGGCCTCTGATATGGGAGTAAAAATATCTCATAATATTGAAGGATTTATGACTAAGGGAATCAGTAAGGTTTTTCGTTTCCTTGGCACGCTAGTAGGATAGTAAAATTGACAAATTACTAATATTTTGCTACTATATAAACGTATTAAAGGGGGAATTAAAGTGTGGCTTGAAAAAGAAAAATTATTAGAGTTAATTAGTCAATTAGAACCAAACTATAATATCCAAAGATTAAGTCAACGCAGTTCCAAAGAATTATTTCGCATATATGAGTACCTACTAAAGAATGTTAAGTTACAACCTAAAAAAGCAACTCGAAAAAAAGTAGTAGCAATCGAAGAATGTGAAGTTGTTTACGAACGTGAAGAATTTTTATCTCAAGACGAAATCGATTTAATGTATCCTGATGGTGGTGGGCCAATGACCAATAGTGGTACTAGATTAGTAAATCTTGATGAAGGCGATGGCTTCAAGCATCGAATGTAGAACTTATTAGATTAAAATATCATCTAATAAGTTTTTTTGTTATAATTAAAAAGGTGAATAATATGAAAAATGCAATCCAAAATTTTTTAAATTACTTACAATACGAAAGAAAATATAGTCTTAATACAATTGAAAGTTATCATAATGATTTAATAAATTTTCAAAATTATCTAATAGCAAATAATCATAAATATTTACAAGTAAACAAAGAAATAATTCGTAATTATCTTAAATATCTAGAAAAAAGCTTTAAAAGCACCGCTACAATATCGCATGCTATTACAACTTTAAGAAACTTTTATAATTACTTGCAAAATCATCATCAAATAGATTTTAATCCTTTTTTACTAATTCATAATCCTAAACAAGCTAAAAAATTACCCAACTATTTGACTTATGATGAAATAGTTAAATTAATAGAAACTGCTACTAATGATTCAAAATACGCTTTTAGAAATACTTTGATTCTTGAATTATTATATGCCACTGGTCTAAGAGTTAGTGAACTATCATCGATAAAATTAAAACATATTAATTTCGAAGAACGAAGTATTCGTGTAATAGGTAAAGGTAGCAAAGAAAGAATAGTATATTATGGGAAAATGGCTGCCGAAGCTCTTGATAATTATTTGAAAAGTAGAAACAAAGTAAATAGCAATTTAGATTATTTATTTTTAAATAATAAAGGTAATCAATTATCTAGGAGTAGTATTGAAAATATTATTAAAAAGCTTGCCTTTCAATCTGGAATCAAGACCAAAATATCTCCCCATACGCTACGTCATACTTTTGCTACTCATCTATTAAATGAAGGGGCTGAACTTCGCAGCGTTCAAGAATTATTAGGCCATGAAAATTTAAAAACTACTCAAATATATACGCATATAAGTAATGAACGATTACGAAACGTCTATCTTAAAACTCATCCTCACAATCATAAATAATGTCTATTTATGTCAAAAAAAATCAAATTAATTTGCTAAGGTATTTACTTTTGATATAATAAGAACATGGTGAATTTAAGGAGATGACAATAATGCCAAAATATGTATATTTATTTACTGAAGGTAACGCTGATATGAGAAACCTTCTTGGTGGTAAAGGCGCTAACTTAGCGGAAATGACAAATATTGGTTTGCCAGTACCACAAGGCTTCACTATAACAACTGAAGCTTGTACTCAATATTATGAAGATGGTCGAGAAATTAATGCTGAAATCCAAAAACAAATAAATGAGTACATTACCAAAATGGAAGATATAACTGGTAAAAAGTTTGGAGATAAAGAAAATCCACTACTAGTTTCAGTTAGATCTGGTGCAAGAGCATCAATGCCAGGTATGATGGACACTATTTTAAATTTAGGACTAAACGAAGAAGTAGTTAATACATTAGCTGAAAAATCTGGCAATGCAAGATGGGCGTGGGACTGCTATCGAAGATTTATCCAAATGTATTCCGACGTAGTTATGGAAGTAGGAAAAAAATACTTTGAAGAACTAATTGATAAAATGAAGGAAGAAAAAAACGTTAAACAAGATGTTGAATTATCTGCTGATGATTTAAAAGAACTAGCAAATCAATTTAAAGCTGAATATAAAAACAAGATAGGTTCAGATTTCCCTTCTGACCCAAAAGAACAACTAATGGGAGCAATTAAAGCAGTTTTCCGTTCTTGGGACAATCCACGTGCAAACGTCTATAGAAGAGATAATGATATTCCTTATTCATGGGGAACTGCCGTAAACGTTCAATCAATGGCCTTTGGTAATATGGGGGATGATTGCGGTACCGGTGTTGCTTTTACTCGTGATCCAGCAACAGGTGAGAAAGGCTTATTTGGTGAATTTTTAACAAATGCCCAAGGTGAAGACGTTGTAGCAGGCGTTCGTACTCCAATGCATATTTCTGAAATGGAAGAAAAATTTCCCGAAGCATTTGCTGAGTTTCAAAAAGTATGTAAAACTTTAGAAGAACATTATCGAGATATGCAAGATATGGAATTTAC
>CALVJF010000087.1 GCA_944331885.1 uncultured Bacilli bacterium | reverse complement strand
AGTAACTCACAACCCCCAATTGCTTGAAATATTAAAACCTAATTATATTCATATTATTAATGATAAAAAGATAGCTAAAACAGGTGGCCCTGAACTAATTAATGAGATAATAAGTCAAGGTTTTAAGACAAATGTAATGGGAGAAAAAGACCATCATGAATAAAATAACAATAAGTGAAGAAAAAATTATTAATATTGCCAATAATGTTGTTGATTTAGAAATTAAAGTACCAAAGCTAATAATAAATGTAAATGGAAAAGTAATTATCAACGAAAATATTATGCATAATAACCAAATAACAATTAATTTAGCACCAAATAGTAATTTGATATATAATCGTTTTTCTTTTAATAGTGAAAACCTTAATGTTAAAATTAATGGAGCCACTCATAGTCAAATAGAATATAATCACTCTTTATTAACAAAAAAAAATACAAATTTAAAAATTACTTATTCTCAATCATCTAATCAAGGAATTTGTTACATAAATATTAAAGGATTAACTAAGCAAAAAGGTGAGTTTACTATTGAAGCAGACGGCATTATTGAAAAAAATACTCAAGATAATGAATATGCTGAAAATATAAAAATTTGTACTTTAAATGATACCCAAAACGTAATAATACCTAATTTAATTATTGCAACTGACAACGTAAATGCTCTTCACAATGCAACCATATCAGCCCCAAACAAGGAAGAAATATTTTATTTACAAACTAAAGGAATTTCTCAAGAAATATCCCGTAAATTAATAGCTAAGTCATTCTTAATAGACAATTTTACTAATGAGCTATTTATTAATGAAATATCTGAAATTATTAGTAAGGAGGTGTAAGATGAATCGCAAAGATTTTCCAATGTTAACTAAAGATATAATCTATTTTGATAATGGAGCTACAACTCTAAAACCTTATGCTGTTATTGATAAAATAGTAGATTACTATGAAAATTATAGTGCTAATGCTCATCGTGGTGATTATGACATTTCTTTAAAGGTCGACATGGCTTATGAAAATACTAGAGAGTTAGTAAAAAAATTCATTAATGCCCGTTATACTAAAGAAATAATATTTACAAGTGGAGCAACTCAATCGTTAAACATGATTGCTAATGGCTTTTTTTCGCAATACCTTGAACCAGATGATGAAATAATTATTACCAAAAGTGAGCACGCTTCTAATGTTATACCATGGTTTAATTTAGTTCAAAAATGCCAAGCTAAAATCAAATACGTTGAATTAGATAAAAACCATAAAGTAACATTATCAAATTTACAAAAACAAATAACCTCTAAAACTAAAGTAATTAGTTTAGCAGCAATTACAAATGTTGTAGGAGATATTCGCCCAATAAAAGAAATTTGCCAAATTGCCCATCAAAAAAATATATTTGTAGTTGTCGATGGCGCCCAATCTGTTCCTCATTCCTTAACTGATGTACAAGAATTAGATTGTGATTTTTTAGCCTTTTCAGCCCATAAAATGTGTGGACCAACTGGAGTAGGGGTTTTATATGGTAAAATCGAGTTGCTTGAGCATATGGTTCCTCAAAATTTTGGTGGCGGTATGAATGAAACTTTTGATAACGAAGATTCGGTATTTTTAAAAGAATTACCAACTCGCTTAGAAGCAGGAACACCAAATATAGCTGGAGTAATAGGACTAGGTGCTGCAATTGAATATCTTCAAGACATCGGAATAAATAAAATTGCATCTTATGAAAAAGAATTAAAATCATATTTTATTGAAAAACTTAAATTGATTCCTCATATAAAATTAATTAATCCAGATAGTGATAGTGGCATAATCGCTTTTAATGTAGATGGCATATTTAGCCAAGACGTTGCTTGTTATTTAAATAAGTATCATATTTGTGTTCGAGCTGGTAATCATTGTGCAAAAATATTAAAAGATGAAGTAGGAGTTACAAATACTTGCCGTATCAGCTTATACTTTTACAATACCAAAGACGAAATTGATTATGTAATAGAATTACTTAAAGACAAAGATAAAATAATTAGGGAGATGATTTAATGGATCCGACATTAAAAAGAGAAATCATTTTAGAAAATTACCAACATCCATATAATAAAGAAACTATTAATAATCCCAAATATATTAAAGTTAACTCCAATAATGAATCTTGTATTGATAATATTAATTTATATATATTAATTGAAGATTCTATAGTTAAAGATATTAAATTCGACGGAGAAGCTTGTGCCATAACCACCTCTGCTACTTCGATTATGATTAAATTACTCATTGGTCAAAATATCGATACAATTCAAGAATATATTACCAATTATGAAAATATGATCGATGAAAGAGATTATAATAATGAACTACTAGCTGAAGCTAATTGCTTTGATGAAATATACAAGCAACAAAATCGAAAAAATTGTGCCTTATTACCATGGAAAGGATTAAAAAAAGCTCTAGAAGAATATAAAAAAGGAATTGAAAACTAATTCAATTCCTTTTTTATAATTTTCTATACAACCCAATTGCTTTTCCCAATATCGTAACATTATCTAATATAATTGGTGCCATAGTATCATTTTCTGGCTGTAATCTAATATGATCACTTTCTTTATAAAAAGTTTTAAGTGTAACTTCATTATCCATTGTCATTGCTACTACAATATCTCCATTTCGAGCTACTTTCTGCTTTTGAACAATTACAATATCCCCATCGTAAATACCCTTATTAATCATGCTTTCCCCACTTACTAACAAAGTAAAAACTTGTTCTTTGTTTGGAACTAAAGATATTGGCAAATCAAAATACTCATCGGGCATTTCAATTGCCTCAATAGGTGACCCAGCTGTAATTTTTCCTAATAATGGAACTTTTACCACATCCTCTTTAGCATTAAGATATTCGTTCTCTCCTAAGATTTCAATAGTTCTAAACTTTGAGTTTGTTTTTCTTATTAATCCTGCATCCTCTAATTTTTTTAAATGCGTATGAACTGTAGCCGGAGAAGATAACCCTAATTCTGCTCCGATTTCTCTTGTTGCCGGTGGATAACCATGTGTAGCAATATATTTCTTAATATAATTTAAAACTTCTGCTTGTCTTTTAGTCAAATCTTTTCCCATTTATTTCCCTCCACTATCATCTTAACATACAAGTTGTAAAAAGTCAAACAAATGTTCACAAAAGCATTGACATAAACATTTGTTCGTATTATGATTTGAATGTAAGGAGATGAAATAGATGGAAAAAGTAAAAGGTAGAATAATAACAGGATTAGGAATTTTATTAGTATATATCCTAACAATAGTTAGTATATGGCTAATTAATTATCGAGTAGATTATTTAGATAATTTAAGTAGTCCTAATATTAGTCAAAATAATAATTAAAAAACACTTTTTCCCAAGTGTTTTTTTTGATATACTATATAATAGGTGATAGCATATGAAAGAAGATATAAAAAAATCATTAAATTCTCTAAAAATGCTTGGAATTGATATGATTAGCGTTGCCCAAAGCGGACATCCAGGAATAGTTTTAGGCGCAGCACCTATAATTTATGCACTTTATGCTAATATTTTAAATCACAATCCAGAAGATCCAAATTGGATAAATCGTGATCGTTTTATATTATCGGCTGGGCATGGCTCAGCATTACTATATGCTACATTGTATATGGCAGGATACAATATAACTTTAGATGATTTAACAAAATTTCGCCAAATTGATAGTATAACACCTGGTCATCCAGAATATAAAAAAACTCCGGGAGTTGAAATGACAACAGGGCCATTAGGCCAAGGACTTGCGTCAGCCGTTGGTATAGCTTTATCAGAAAGATATATTCGTTCTTTATTAAACGAACAAGTTCCAAAACAAAAATTAATTGATTACTACACATATGTACTATGTAGTGATGGCGATTTAATGGAAGGTATAAGCTATGAAGCAGCCGCATT
>CALVJF010000086.1 GCA_944331885.1 uncultured Bacilli bacterium | reverse complement strand
TTTTTAATTCTGCCGCCTTTTTATAAGGCATATGAAGAAAAATAGTTAAGCTTGGTTTTTCTAACTCTAATAATTTGTATTCAAGAGTATCTAACCATTCATATAATTTATGACGCTTTTCAGCATCATATATTTTACCGCCTTGGTGAGCCATATTACTTTCGACATAGCGATCTAATAAAACATCATATCCTTCATCTAAAAGGGCTTTAATAGTCGGAAAGTTGTAGCGACGATCAGCAGCGTAATAAAGGGCTGCAACTTTTGGGTCAACTTTAGGTGCTCCTTCTTTAAAATAACTTGGTGAAATATAATCTTTTCCTAAATATGGGCCGCCAACTATTTGACCGGTTGGTGTATCATACATCGGAAAACTTAGGCGTTCTATTTTTTTACCTTCTCTTTTTAAACGCTGGACTAATAATGAAGCCTGCGTTTCTTTTCCAGAACAATCTGTTCCTTCAATAACGATTATTCGTCCTTTCATAATATCATCTACCTTTACTAATTTGATTATATGTGTATTTTTTACACTTGTCAATATATAAAAAAACATTTTACATTACGATAAAATGTTTTTTATATTTTCTAATTCTTCGGGATTTAAAATATTAGAAAGTTTTTGAAGGACTTTTTGTTTTCGGCTATACATTTTTAAATTCTCTTCAAAGTATTCTAATTTAGTAATAACATTTTTAAGAGTTTTATGAATAGCGCTACGAGATACGCTATTGCTTTCAGCAATTTCCGATAAAGAATAGTCATTTTCATAATAATCTAAAAAGCAATTGCGTTCGTTTTCAGTTAATAATGATTGATAATAATCATATAAATTATTTAAATATGTTCTTTTATCCATTTAAATCATATCCTTAAATAAACCATAAATGTAGTTTTCAATATCAAAGGTTTGCAAATCAGTCATTTTTTCACCAAGTCCGACAAATTTTACTGGAATATTAACTTCTTCTTTAATTGCTAGGACAATGCCTCCTTTGGCAGTACCATCTAATTTTGTTAAGACTATTCCTGTAATATTAACTATTTCTTTAAATGATTGAGCTTGGAGAATTCCATTTTGACCAGTTGTAGCATCGATTATTAATAATGTTTCATGAGGAGCTCCTGGTATTAGACGAGATATTACTTTATTTATTTTTTCTAATTCTTTCATTAAATTAACTTTGTTTTGTAGTCGGCCAGCAGTATCTATTAAAACAATATCTGCTTTTTCTTCTTGAGCTTTTATTAACCCATCATAAATTACGCCAGCAGGATCTGTTTTTTCACGGCCATAAAATAAAGAACTAGTTTTATTCGCCCACTCTTCTAATTGTTGAACTGCTCCAGCACGAAAAGTGTCGCCAGCAATAAGCATTACTTTTTTACCTTGTGTTTGATATTTATACGCTAATTTACCGATTGTTGTTGTTTTGCCAACTCCATTAACTCCAACAAAGAGAAGAACTGTTGGGCCAGAAGGAGCCATATTTAATTTATCACTTAATGAAGTTTCATTAACATAAATAATAAATAATTCATCAACTATTACTTCTTTTAGATAATTAGTATCAACTATATTTTCTTCTTTAACTCTTTTGCGAATTCGATCCATAAATTTAAAAACAGTATTAACTCCAATGTCGGCCATAATTAAAATATTTTCGAGTTCCTCAAAATATTCTTCTGATACTTTAGTGTATTTAATACCTAAAATATTTAGTTTTGATACAAATTCTTGACGAGTTTTAGCTAATCCTTGATCATATAATTCTGTTTTTGAATCTTGGGTAGTTTCTTTTTTACTTATTATATTTTTTAATTTGTCAAATAATCCCATAAAATCACCTCTTTAATTATGCAATAAATATTAAAAAAAAGCAATTGTCTATGATTGACAAGTGCCTTTAGGTACATAAGCACGATATTCTCCAGAAGATGGCTGATTAGTATTTGAATCTAGTGAAACAAAGTTATATACTACTATATCAACATCCTCTGCGCAATTGCGTCCATCGTCTTTAAAATATCCTTCGTCAATTAAAAAACTTGTTTTGACTTTAGTAAAACATTCACTATTGGTTATTGGCAAGTTGTAGTAATTTTCAGAATTAACTACGAACTCTGTTGGACATGTCTTTAAAAATTTTTTAGCTAAAGCATATGTTACAGCAGCATCGGCAAGATTATTTTCCATCATCATATTTGTTTCATTTTTGCCTTTTTCCAATGAAGTAAGAATGCTCATTGTGGCAATACCACCTACAACTCCCATGAGAACTATTACTACTAAAAGTTCTGTTAACGTAAAACCTTTTTGCATTTATATCACCTTATCTTTTTTAATTATAACATAAATTATGGACTTTTTGGTTTTTTTTGATATAATATTGTTTAGGAAATTTACTTTGAATTTTTTTATTTGAAAGGAAGATTTTATGAAAAACAATGATGAAACAACTAAAGTTGTTGCTTTAGGTGGTTTAGGAGAAGTAGGCAAAAATATGTATGTTATTTCTCATAAAAGTGAATTATATATTATTGATGCAGGAGTTATGTTTCCCGAGAGTGATTTATTAGGAATAGATTATGTTATTCAAGATACAACTTATTTAAAGCAAAACGAAAATAAAATAAAAGCATTATTAATAACACATGGTCATGAAGATCATATTGGAGGAATTTCATTTTTATTGCAAAATGTAAATATTCCAGTTATATATGCTCCTAAAATTGCAGTTGATTTGATTAAAAATAAGTTAGAAGATCGTGCAGTTGCTTATGATAATTTGAAAGTAATTACAAAAGAAACGACTATTAAATCTAAATATTTTAATATTGAGTTTGTAGCAACTACCCACTCTATTCCTGATAGTTTTGGTATAATTTTACATACTCCAAATGGTGTTATTGTATCAACAGGTGATTTTAAGTTTGATCTTACACCAATTGGGCCGATGGCTGACATTCATAAAATGGCTGCTATTGGTAGTAAAGGTGTTAAACTTTTATTAAGTGATAGTACTAATGCATTATCAGAAGGATTTAGTAAAAGTGAAAGCGCAGTTGACGAAGCTTTAAGCGATATTATCAATAATCACAATGGTAGAATTATTATTGCTACTTTTGCATCAAATATTTATCGAATTAAACATATTGTTGAAACTTGTAGAGAAAATAATCGAAAGATTGTAGTCTTTGGAAGAAGTATGGACACTTCAGTCAATTTAGCTCTTAATAATGGTTTGCTTAATGATAAATCAATGTTTATTGATGCTAATACTGCAAAAAATTTAAAGAAAAATGAAGTTTGTATATTGTGTACCGGATCGCAAGGAGAACCATTGGCTGCTTTGTCAAGAATAGCTAATGGTACTCATAAGCAAATTTCTTTAATGGGTGATGATTTGGTGGTTTTCTCTTCCTCACCTATTCCTGGAAATGCTGCAAGTATTAATCGTATTATAAATAAATTGTATTTAAAAGGTGTTAAAGTATATACAAATTCAGAATTCAGTGATATTCATACATCCGGTCATGCTAAAATGGAAGAATTAAAATTAATGTTACGCATCTTTAAGCCAGAGTATTTCATGCCAATGCATGGTGAATATAGAATGCTTAAGAGTCATGCAAATTTAGCAGTAATGTGTGGTATTCCTGAGGAAAATACATTTGTCTTAAAAAATGGCGATGTTTTAGAATTAGATAAAAATGGTGTTCATCGCGGTGGTTCTGTAACAGCTGGTGACATCTATGTTGACGGATCTAGAGTTGGCGACATAGGTAGCGTGGTTATTAAAGATCGTAAATTGATGAGCAAAGATGGAATATTAGTAACAATTTTAAATATTAATCCTTTGACAAGGAGACTATTAATAAAACCAAATGTTACAACTCGAGGATTTGTGCTAGTTAATGAAAATGCAGAATTAATTGCTCAAATTGAACAAAAGATTGCGGAAATTGTTAATAAATCTTTGGAAAAAGGACCATATAATTATACTGATTTAAAAAATCAAGTAATATTGGAACTTCATC
>CALVJF010000085.1 GCA_944331885.1 uncultured Bacilli bacterium | reverse complement strand
TAACATTATCTAATTATCTAGATGGTGTTAATGATAATAATATGTTAGCTCATAAGTATATAAAGATTAAATTTGATGATGAAACACCTGTTTATTTGGATTCTCTTACTAAAGTGGATGATAGTAAAACCAATGAAAATGAAATAGTATATGTAATTAAGACAGGAGTTATAAACAGCGGTGTGAGTAATGAATCACATACAATAAGAATATGGATATCAGATACTGATTCAAGTGGAGCAGAAACAGAAGAAAGTATTATAGGAAAAACAATAGGATTTAAGATAGGATTGGAAGGCAAAGCAACAGATTCTAATTATCCTTTAGCAGCAGATTATGTTGAATCATTACTAGCAAGTAATCCGGAAACAATGAATAATGATGATCCAGATGGTAATGTAAGATATATGGGAGCAAATCCCAATAATTATGTAACGTTTAATAATGAATTATGGCGAATAATAGGAGTGTTTGATGTAGCATCTACTGAAGGTGGTCCTACTGAAAAAAGAATTAAACTAATTCGCAATGAATCGATAGGAAGTTATTCTTGGGACTCAAGTACATCGGGAGTAAATAGTGGTTGGGGAGTAAATGAATGGAGCCAATCAGATATAATGACAATTTTAAATAGCGGTGCGTATTGGAATCGATCAAGTGGAACATGTTATAATGGATCCAATAATAGCACAACAAGTTGCAACTTTAGCAGTAACGGCTTAACGAGTGATGCTAAAAATCTAATAGAGAATGCCGTATGGAATACAGGAACAGTTGATGGAAGTACAAATACATATATTAATACTAATGCAATAACATTTTATACAAGCGAAAGAAGTAACAATACAGGAAAAAAATGTAGTAGCGGAACATATTGTAATGATACAGTAGAAAGAACAACAACATGGATAGGTCAAGTAGGATTAATGTACCCAAGTGATTATGGATACGCAACAAGTGGAGGAAGTACAACTAATCGTCAAGCATGTTTAAATAAAGAACTATATAATTGGAATAGTGTAAGTGATTGTTATCAAAACGATTGGCTTTTTAATTCAGCAATTCAATGGACGTTAACACCCGTGCCGAATTCTTCCCGTTCCACCTATGTCTTCGGTGTGGTTTCGTCAGGCTATGTCAACGACTTCTATGCGAGCGTTGCGCATGGTGTTCGCCCGGTCGTTTATCTGAAATCGAGCGTAAAGATAACAGGCGGAGAGGGAACAAGTACAAGTCCATATCAATTGAGTGCGTGAATATGAGTGGCGGTATGGAAGGCGAATGTCTTCCGAGCGCCCCACTGTCTCCGATAACTAAAAAGGTATTGTAAAAAATGATAAACTATGGCAACATAGTTTTTTTTATAGTATAATTTTTGATAGGTGATGTTTATGGAACGTTTACAGAAAGTTATTGCTAATTGTGGCGTTACTTCGAGAAGAAAAGCCGAAGAATTAATTGTAATGGGGAAAGTTTTTGTTAATGGAGAAAAGGTAACAGAGTTAGGTTATAAAGTTAGTGATTCAGATGTTATTATGGTAGATGGAGTAGTACTTGAAAAGACTAATAAAGAGTATTATCTTTTAAATAAACCTAGAGGTTATATTTGTGCTGTTAGTGATGATTTGGGAAGAAAAGTAGTAACTGATTTAATTGATACTGAGACAAGAATATATCCAGTAGGTAGATTGGATTATGATACTACTGGATTAATTATTTTAACTAATGATGGAGAATTTGCTAATAAACTAATGCATCCTTCTTTTAAAGTAATGAAAACATATGTAGCTAAAATTGATGGTATTCTAAAAGGAGAAGATATATATAAATTAAAAAAAGGTATTTTAATTGATGGAACTAAGTGTGTAGTAGATAAAATTAAAGTTAAAAAAATTGATAAAGAGAAAAATACTTCAATTGTAGTAATTGGAATAAGTGTTGGGATTAATCATGTTGTTAAAAGATTATTTAAAGCAATTGGGTATGAAGTATTAAAACTTAAGAGAGAAAGTATAGGATTTTTTGATTTAGGTAATTTGCAATCTGGGGAATATAGAATGTTAGATGATAAGGAAGTAAAAAAGGTTTTGGCGATAAATAATGGTAAATAGGAAATTAGATAATGAAATAGTACAAAAGCCTTTAATTATTAGTAGTGATGCTATTAATAAGGCTTTTGACAATATGAGAACTGATGATAGGACTTTAAGTTTTCGTGATGATCGACCTGATAATTGGATTTATTTGGATGATTGGTATTATTTTAAACAGGTTAAAAATATAGGTCAGTTATTAAATGAATTAATAGGTCAGTGGATTGCGGGAAAATTATAGGTTGATTCAATTGCTTATAAGTGTGTAGCTAGACTAGGTTCGCCAGGTTATGAACATTTTGGTTTATTGTCTAAAAATTTTAAAGATTTAAGAACTTATCATCCTAGTTTTTTTGAATTAGACGAAAGTCCTATAGGTATGGAATCTTTAGAGCTATTGCATCAATACTTTAAAAAGGAAGAAGATTTTCGAAAATTTGTGGTGCAAGTTTTAAAAATGCTTTGTATTGATTATTACATGAATCAAGTTGATCGCACTGATCCAAATGTTTATTTAGTAAGAAGATCAAGGAGTATTTTATTGGGAAAACTGTTTGATTATAGTGAGGCTTTTGATTTATCGAAAACAAAGTGCTATTTCTATAATTATCCTTATAATAAAGATTGGGAAAGTAATGATAGTTACTTATATGGATCATGTTTAATTACGATGGAATTGCCTAGTGCTTTATATGAGGAAACTTTAAAAAGATTTCCGGAATTTGGTAAGTGCTTAAATTTATTAGCTAACTTGGATTTAAATGAATGTTTGAATTATATTGCTAAGAAATATCATTTAAATATTCCTGAAGAAGTAAGAGATTATTATTTATCTTATGCTGAAAAAAAAGAAGAACAAATGAGAAAAATAATTTAGGGAGTAAAAGAATAAAATGGGAGAATTATTTGAAATATTAAAACTTGGTAAAATTAAGGAAATTAAAAGAGTAGAAAGTAGTCAAAATAAAGTATTTGAAGTTATTACTGATAAAGGAAATTATATAGTAAAAAGATATTCTAAAGATGCAATTAATGAAAAAAAAGATTTAGATAGAAGAATAAAACAAATTGAAATTAGTGAAAAGTTTAGTAAAAATGGTATTAATGTTATTTTACCTTTAAAGTTTGGTAATAATTATTTTGTTAAGTACATTGAGGATTATTATTTAATTTATAAATATTTTGATTATAAAATTTTAGAAGTTGAAGAATTAATCTTAAATAATATTAAAATATTAGCTGAAAATTTAGCAAAGATGCATAAATTAAATATTAATGAAGATGTAGAGTGGCAATATAAAAAGATAAATATAGATTATGAAATGTGTTTGAATAGCTTTGAAAAAATTAATGATAAATTATATGATTGTTTAAAAAAGAATATTGAACAGTTAATACTTTTAACAAAGGACTGTAATGATTTTGATGATCTTTTAGATAATTTTTGTATAAGTCATAATGATTATAAACTGAAAAATATTTTATGGGATGACGAAGATATGTATTTAATTGATTTTGATGCATGTGCTTTAGCCAATCCTTATGTTGCATTGGCCGAAGCTGCTTATTCTTTATCTAGACAAAATGGCATAATTAATTTGGATTTTTATGAAATATTTTTAAAAAGTTATTTAGATATATATCAATGTGATACAGATTTTAGAAAAGCATTGAAAGTGGCGATGAATGGTAAATTACAATGGTTGGAGTATATGATAAATAAGTTGTTAAATAATGATTTAACAATGATTAATGATATAATATCATTGATTAAAGAGGTAATTTTATATAAAAATAACATTAATTACTTTTATAATATTTATTTAAATTTGGACAAATAAAAAGAGCTATAAAGCTTTTTTATTTTGCACAATGACAATCTTCACCACATTGGCAATCATCACCACATTGGCAATCATCACCACAATCGCATTGTTCATTGCAGTTACAACTTTCGCCATTA